>PXDC01000460.1 GCA_003565135.1 Verrucomicrobiota bacterium | reverse complement strand
GTGGCCCAGCGGTGATGCGGACCGGTATCGGAGTGGGAGTTGACCGCCGCGTTCCGCAGGAAAACGTTAGGCCCGTGGGTGCGGGAGTTGGTGGCGTAGTCGTGCCGGGCGTCGGAGGCGAAACTGTTTTTTACGAGTGAAAGCTGCCCGGTAATATAAAACGGATACCTTCGGCTGCCGGTGATCCGCGAAACCGGTTCGAGGTAACGGCAGTTTTCGACCGTAACCCACTTGGCGTAGCGGCGGATATCGACCGTGCCGAAAGGGAGGTGGAGACCGGTCAGGTCGCGGGCCCAGGCGTTCCGGACCCGGTCGAAGCGGACCATCGTCCAGGCGTGGTCCTCGTCTTCGTCCCCGGGCTCGCCCGCGAACCGGGAAACGCCCCGGATGCCTTCCACGCCGACCTGCCGGATCCGGCCGGGGTAGCGGTACTTGTAGATCGAACCTCCCCCGTATCGCACGTCGAGTGCGTTGACCACCGGGGCGTCGAGGGTGACGGTGTTGCCGTCGATCGCCGTGAGGATGCGGTCGTAGAAGATATCGTAGTCGCCGGCCTCCCACTGGACAACCGGCGCGCCGTCCCATCTTTCCGGAATTTCGTCCATGCCGATGGCGGAGATCCATTCCTCGGTGCTCGGGCGGTGGACGATGACCGAATCGCCCACTTCCAGATCGTCCGTATCCGCCACTTCGAAGCTGCGTGCGCCGACCGGTACGTATTCGTCGACCACCTGCTTCCGGGTACCGCTCACCTCGGTCCACCAGCCGCTTCCCTCCACGCGGATCATCGGTTCCTGACTCGTCGATGTCGCAACGAGAATCGTCCCGTCATCGCCGTCTCCGGCCCCGCGAAGGACGATGCCGCTCGAATGGATGTGGAGCGGACTCGAGATCTCGTAGGTTCCCGCCTGGAGGACAACGGCCCCGCGAAAACCGTCGTTGTTCACGGGCAGGGTGGACACGATATCGATGGCATTCTGGATGCGCTGGGTGTCGTCGCCGGGGGCCGGCGACAGGATGCTCTGGGCGGGGACGTCCGGAAGCGGAACCCCTCCGCCCATGTAGCCGGCGCTGGAGAAGTCGGGAATACGATTTCCGTTGTTGTCGGACCCGTACACAAGGCGCCCCTCGTCGCCGGGATAAACCAGGCTGCTGTAGCCGGGCGGCGCCGGGGATGGCGGGTCGGAAACAACGGCCCCGGCCACGATCGAGAATTCATCGACAAACATGGTTACCGGAGCGTTGGAAAAACTGCGAAGGTCGAGACCGCGCAGAGGGCCGGGCGCAGTGACGGCAAATCCGGGGACGGCGAGTTCGCCGTCAATCCAGATGTCGGCCGAATGGGCGGCAAGGGTGCGTTCGCCGTTGGGGTAGGTGACGGCATCGCCGCCGGCGTTGACCACAAATTCCATGCGCTGGGCTGTGGCGATTGAGTAATACGTGCCGTCGATCTCACGGAATGAGCCCGACTCAAATTGGAGGCGGTGGATGCGTTCACCCAGCCAGGCCGGCTCCGAGGCTGCGGTGTCGTCGTTGTAAAGGTTCAGGACGAATCGATTGCCACCCGACGTTACCGGTTCAAAGAAATCAAACCGCACCGTAAAGACATCCGGACCATTCTCAATGGTGTTGCTGGCCCACAGGATTGTCGGGCTGGAACCGATGTCTTCGAATTCGAGATACCGGTTCTGCGCGCCGCGGCCGAAGAGGTTGTCCGTGTCTTCGCGTATTCGCACGGTGCCGCGGGTTTCGGGATCGTCACTGATGCTCGTCCAGGGGGGGATCGACGGATGTTCTCCGGGGGACGGCGCGTTGAAATTGTCCTCGAACACGACCGTTTGTTCCGAGGCAAGGGCAAGGGGAATCGGAGCAAACATCGCCAGGGGGGCAAAGCCAAAGAATCTTGCCATGGTCGTAAACGGAAATCGAGGAGAGGAGAAGCGCATGGAATCTTGAGTTGGGCTTGTTTTGGCGTGGGCAGTGAAACAAATCTTCGGTCCGCGAATCAAACCGGTTCCCGGTGAACGACGCGCACCGTAGTGCCCGGAACCCAGCGACCCTCGATCTGGAGTACCTTGGGGATAGCGGGAACACCGCGTTCGTTGTGGTAGAGCTGTTCGGCCAGCAGTTCCACCGCGGCGGCGCCGATGGTTTCGCAATTCTGGTCGATCCCGGAGGCGCCGCCCTCCGTCCGTTCCTTGTCCAGGTTGACGAATCCGACATCCTCCGGAACGCTCATCCCCAGGTCATTCAACCAGTCGATGATCTCGTGTTTTCCCGCCATGACGATGTCCGGGGTGTGGCGTTCAAACCAATCGGAAAAGACATCCCGGGTCATTGTGTCCGGAAGGAGTGGCGGGATCCGGTCTTGCGGTGAAAGGAACTGCTGGAAGGTGAGGAAACCGGCCATCCAGTTGTGATCGACTCGCTCGTTCTGTGAGCGCTGCATGGCCAGGCCGATTCGCCGGTACCCACGTTCCCGGACCTTTTGCAGGGCCGTTCTGATGGAATGAATCTGATGGTTGGTGACCCGGTGGAGAATAGGATCGCGCATGGTGTAGCCAAAACTCACCGAGGCGAACCGGTTCCAATCCAGATCGAGACAAGCACCGGGTTCGGGGGTCGGGGCGATCAGGAGGCCGTGGATGTTTCGGTGGTGCAGGATCCGGCTCATTCGCCCGTCCGTCATCCCCGGTTCCCGCAACCAGAACTCCTGGACCCGGAATCCGAGCTCCGCCGCGCGCTGAACCGCACCGGCGTGAAACTTGCGGAAGGTGGGAACCCGCCGCCATCCCTCCCGTTCGGGGTGGGTGGTCAGAAAAGCCAGGGTCTCGCTCCGGCTCGGGGTCCGGGAGGACCGCAGCCGCACCATGAGGGCGGAGACGAGCGGGTTGGGCTTGTACCCGAGCTCGTCCGCGAGCCGCCGGATTTTTTCGCGGGTGGGCACGGCCACACGGGTGTCGTTGCGCAGCGCCCGCGAAACCGTCATCCGGGAAACGCCGGCGCGGTCCGCGATGGTCTGCATGCTGATGGAAGGGCGGTCGCTCATAAGGTAGTTACACGTAACATCGCAGCCGGCTTGAGATTATTCAAGACCCGAAGTAGGGTAATGCCGGAAATCAGTTCCTATTTCTTCCTCCATTAAATCTCCTAAAATTCATCGGAGTCCTTCATGAAACAAAAGCGTACCGGGTTTACCCTCATCGAACTCCTCACTGTTATTGCCATCATCGGCATTCTGGCCGCGATCCTGATACCGATCCTGGGATCGGTCCGGGACAGCGCCCGGGCGGCCCAATGCGTCTCGAACCTCCGCAGCACCACAACGGCGATGTTGAGCCACATCAGCGAAAACGACGGGGTCATGATCACCTTTCGCGGAGGCTCCGAAACCCACCGGATCTGGCCCCACGTTCTTTCCGCGGAAGGCTATTTCGAATTCCGGACCAATCACTACGCCAACGAATCCATCGTCTGTCCTTCGTGGGAATACCGGGAACAGGGGCATCACTTCGACGGCTACGGCTTGAACGTGTTCGATCCGGAAGCGGCGTTTTACAATCCGTCCCAGAGCGGCGGCGGCCCCAACGCCAGCATGTACAGCCGGAACTTTAATGACTCCCGGATCAATCCGAGCCGCTACATTCTCTTTGCCGACAGCCTGCGGGGACCCGGCGGGCGCCAGGTGTTCCGTTTGTGGGCCCAGACGGCCAATGCAAACGGGGCCGTGCATCTTCGTCACAAAGACCGCGCGAACGTCGCTTTTCTCGACGGCCACGTGGCTTCCCACGGCGCCAATTCCCTCGGCAAGCTGGAACCGGAGTTGAGGAGTGGATACGCCTACGATGGTACGGTGGTGGAGTTCCCCGGGAATTGAGAACATCGGTATGGCCGGAAAAAAACAAGCAGGAAACGCAATCAGGATCCTGTTGATTGAAGTTGTTGAGCCAATTGCTTCCCTCTCTTGTCATCATCGCGTGCACGGGAGTCGTTTCGTCCGCCGCCGAGGGGAGGGACCTGTAGTGCAAATCGGATACCGTATTCAACGAAGACACGCCCGCGGGGAGCGGTCAGTCTTGCGGCCGTACCCCCGCCCCACGGGTCCGGTTAAATGAAGGTTGATCTGTCCGTTCCGGGTTTGTCATCATTCGGTATGAAAATGCGAAATCACAGCCCGGGCGGGGTTTTCCCCGCCTCCGCCAAGACGCCCCGTAATCTCCTTTTTGCCGGTTTCTGTCTCTGGCTGGCCGCCGGTTGTACCGAAAGCGGCTCCGTGGATGCCGATATCGACGATCACCGGACCCATCCCGGGGCCGAGAGTATCGATTGGGTGTCGTACGATGCGGAGGGAAATCTGGTCTACGGGCGGGACGCCCGGGGAAACCGCATTCCCGATTTTTCCACCGCGGGTTACCGGGGCGGCGGGGTCGCGATCCCGGACGTTCCGGTGGTGGAAGAGGTCGAGCCGGGTGAGGGAGACGACGGGGAAAGAATTCAGGCCGCCATCGATCGGGTGGCCGGGCGTTCGCCGGATTCGGACGGATTTCGCGGCGCGGTCCTTTTGAAACGCGGGACTTATGAGATCGAGGACCAGGTCCGGATATCGCACGGCGGCATCGTTCTGCGCGGCGAGGGGCAGGGAGAGGACGGCACGGTGGTCATCGGTACCGGCAACACCCAGCGTGCGCTCATCGTGGTTGAGGGCGCGGGTGAATGGGAGGAAGTCGCCGGCAGTCGCCAACAGATTGTCGACGCCTACGTTCCCGTCGGGGCCACCGGCTTTGAAGTGGAGGACGGACACAACTTCGAGGTCGGGGATGCGGTGATCGTGCACCGGCCCAGTACCGAGGAATGGATTTCGGCCATTGGCATGGACCGGATCCCGGAGCGCCATGACGGGCGTCCCGTCCGTCAATGGACCCCCGGGCCATTCGATCTCTTCTTCGACCGTACGGTTGCGGAGGTGAGTGGAAACCGGATTGTCATCGACGTCCCCCTGACCATGGCGCTGGATCAGCGTTTTGGAGGCGGGTCGGTCTATCAATATGAGTTCCCCGGGCGGATCGAAAACGTGGGAGTCGAAAACATGCGGGGTATCGCCGAGATCGCCGAAGGGGCGGATGCGGAGTCAGAGGATCATGCCTGGATATTTGTCCGTTTCGATCGCCTCAAGAACGGTTGGATCCGGGATATCACGTCCTATCATTTCGGATTCGCCCTCGCCCAGGTGGCGGGGCGCTCCAAATGGGTGACGGTCCAGGACTCCCGCTACCTCGAACCCGTCTCCGAGATCCGGGGGAGCCGTCGGTATCCCTTTCACGTGGGCGGACAGCAAAATCTTTTTCAGCGCCTTTACTCCGAGGAAGCCCGGCGTGACTTTTCCACCGGGCGGGCCGTGGCCGGTCCCAATGTCGTGCTCGATTCGGAGGCGTATAATGCGGTCAACTACACGGGCCCCCACCACCGTTGGGCCACCGGGGTTCTCTACGACAATGTGCGCGTTCCCCACGAGGGCATCCGTGTACAGAACCGTTTGAACTACGGCTCGGGTCACGGATGGCCCGGGGCGAATATTGTATTCTGGAACTGCTCCGCCGAGGAGATCATCGTGGAAAGCCCGCCGACCGCGAGGAACTGGTCGATCGGGTCGAAAGGCCGAAAGGGTGAACCCGCGTTCGTGCGCAACGGACACCATTCCATGGACGACTTTCCCGGCACCTGGATTTCCCACGGCGAGCACGTCGAACCGCGCAGCCTTTACCTGGAACAATTGCGGGAGCGGTCCGGCGAAGCCGCCGTGGACAACATTGCCGACCGACCCTTTTCCTTTGCCGACTAGCGCGCGCGGTTCCATGATCGGGATGGCGCAGGGGTCCCCGTGGAACCGGCACGATATTTTTTTTCCGTCAACGACAATCAAGCGACCCGCTTATGAAATACCGCAAGCTCGGCAGCAGCGAAATCGAAGTTTCCACCGTCGCCCTCGGCGGCTGGGCCCTGGCAACCGACACGACCTGGGGAGAACAGGATGAACGTGATTCCCGCGCCACCATTGACGCGGCCCAGGATTTGGGTATCAACTTCATCGATACCGCCGAAGGTTACGCCAAGGGAGCTTCCGAGGAGGTGATCGGGCGCGCCCTGAAGGGGCGCCGCGACCGGTTTGTCGTCGCCACCAAAGCCGCCCGGCAGAACCTTGCCCCGGACGCCCTGGTCCGAGCCTGCGAAGGCAGTCTCAAGCGCCTGCAAATCGATACCATCGACCTTTACCAGTTGCATTGGCCCGACCCCGAGGTTCCGGTGGAAGACACCCTGGGGGCGCTGCAGGGGCTTCGTGACGAGGGAAAAATCCGCGCCTACGGCGTGTGTAATTTCGGACGGGATAATTTGACCGGACTCCTGCGCGCCGGGGATGGCGTCGTTTCCAACCAACTCGCCTACAGCCTCCTGGCCCGTGCCATCGAATACGAGGTCCAACCCCTGTGCTCGGATCACGGGATCGGCATCCTGTGTTATTCTCCCCTGGCCCAGGGGCTGTTGACCGGTAAGTTTCGCACCGCCGATGACGTTCCTCCCGGCCGTGCCCGCACGCGGCACTTTTCTCACGAACGCCCCCAGACCCGTCACGGGGAAGGGGGATGTGAAGAGGAAACGTTCCAGGCGGTGGAGGCGGTTCGTGCCATATGCGGGGAACTCGGGCATCCCATGGAGGAGGTCGCGCTCGGCTGGCTGTTGGCACAACCGGGAGTTGCTTCCGTCCTCGCCGGGGCCCGGAATCCGGAACAGCTCAAGAAGAACGCCCGGGCCGCCGGCCTGGAACTCGAACCATCGGTGGTGGAGCAACTGGCCCGGGGGACCGAATCGGTCAAGTCGGCCCTGGGGGCGAATCCGGATCTCTGGATGCCGGCGGAAAAGGCCCGGATGCGGTGATTTCGAGCCGGGCCCGCACCGTTTCCAGGAGCGAGGCGACGTCGAACGGC
>PXDC01000337.1 GCA_003565135.1 Verrucomicrobiota bacterium | reverse complement strand
GGGGACAGGGGGCGAGGGACGAGGGGCGTGGGACGTGGGACGAGGGAGAGCGTGGGTGAGAAACGGTGAAGGGGGAGGGAAGAAAGGCGGAAGGCGGAAGGCGGAAAACAGGAAACAGGGGACGTGGGGCAGGGGGCACCCGTAGCGGGGTAAATCCGTTCGTCGCGAATTTGCCGGGGCATCTCCCCTCCAATCGGACGGAGCCGGTACCCCATCGTAACGCGCCGCTTCAGCTGGCGCCTCCGGTACTGCGTTCGCTGTCTGAAGCGGTGCGTTACGTCGGGAGCGCCAATTCGGAAAATTTTGTGCGGTTCGCGCTTTCGGAGTGCGGTACTCCGCACGGCTTTCCCCGAGCCTCAGGCAACCGTATTCTCCCCACTCCTCACGGAGCAGGCTACGGATCTGGAGCGCTGGTTTGACCGCCAACAGCGTCTCCCCTGGTTTTGAGGTCATCGAGGTCCGGATCCGTGGCACACTTCCGTCTGCTTTCTGATGAAGCTAAATGTAAGTCGGAAAAGACAAATATTTTGCCTGTATGGGCAAGCTTTAACTGAAGAAGCTGTGTTAGAATGGATGCCTTCGCTCCAGCCGAGGTGGCGTTAATGGTTGAATCTCAACAGAAGAAAAAAGATATGGCCCGCATAAATATCCCCAGAAAAATATCCACCCTCGCTCTTGCGGCTTTGACCTTCGGTGCGTTGAGCCTCCAGGCGGATCCTCTCGTGGTCCTCTCCTACGAATACAGTAAGCCTCCGGCTGAAAATTACCCGGATCCCGACCGGAGCAAGCTGACCGATGGTCAGACGGTATCGGGGGCGGAGGAGCCGAGTGTCGATTATGCCGTAGGGTGGATCGAGAACCCGACGAATCCGGACGAGCCGCATCCGGCCATTACGTTCGATCTGGGGGAGATGAAGTACATCGATGAGATTGTCATCAGCTATGTGCTATGGCCGAGCGCTGGTGTTCGTGCTCCCAAGGAGGTCCGCGTCTCTTACAGTTATGATGGTGAAGCATTCCTGATGGAGGACGCCTATACCGGGTTTGATGGCAGCGAAGACCCGGAAGCGTCGCTTTTTTCGCGCGAATTATCGGTCGACCCCGACCGGCAGGCAGCCCGTTTTGTTCGCCTCGACTTCCGGCAGGGCGGGGAAGAGGATCCAAACGAAAACCGTTCGGTATGGCATTGGTTTGACGAGGTGACTTTCCACGGTGCCGAGATCGATGACCTGACCGGAGAGGCCTCCAGCAGGATTTATACGGCCGTCGAACTGGAGTTCCCGACCGAGGTGGGCCGCATTTACCAGGTCCAGGGCTCCCAGGATCTCGAAGAGTGGGAGGATATCGGCGACAAAATTCTCGGCAATGGCGAGCCTTACCAGCTTTTCCAATCGACCCGGACAGAGGATCGGAAATTCTTCCGTGTTTTGACGGAAGAGTAAAGGGTGGGGTCTTGGTATCGGTACTTCTTCGCAAATTACCGAAACGGGGGGCCACTTTCCGACCCCTGCGTATTCGCGGACCGAAACAAAATTGCTGAAAGGAGATGGCATGAGATCAGTTATTACCACTCAAAAAACCCGATCCGGTTTCACTCTTATCGAACTGTTAACGGTTATCGCCATTATCGGCATCCTCGCGGCGATTCTGATTCCGGTCGTCGGGAGTGTGCGCGAATCCGCGCGGGCGGCAAATTGCACGTCGAATCTTCGCCAGATAGGGCAGGGCTTTTACCTGTATGCGGAGGAGAACGACGGCATGGCGCCGCCGGCGAACGACGTGAATGCTCACGAGCGGGCGACCGGCAGCAGCGCAGGCACAAGTGCGTGGTCGACGTTTCACGGCAGCCTTTGGCCCTTCCTTTTCGCCAATCAGGACCTCACTTTGAATAGGATCCGCAATGTGGCGGCCGAGCCGAGTGTGTTTCATTGTCCCACCCTCCACGGAGCGTATCCGTCCGCGGCTGACGCGCCGGCACGCCTGTTCTTTAGCAACGAGGCGCTCGACGATCCGCATAATTATTCCTATGCAAAGAACAACCGGCCGGCGCCGGGGGCGAACACCAACAGGTCCGTCAACCTGGAGACATTATCGGTGGCCACGCGCACGGTGGCTGTGGTCGAAGGTTACATGTGGCATGTCAGCGGCCCCAGGTACGGGATGTTTGGTGTCGTGCCGCACAATGAAACGGCCAATTTCCTCTTTTACGACGGGCATGTCGAGCGCCTCGGCCGGAGCGCGATTCCCGATCCGGATGATGGAACATCCGTTTTCTGGCACGGCGATAACGCCTTCTGAAGGAGGGTGGTATCAAGAGAACCCCGTTGGGGGGGCGGCATGTCGCGGAGCGATCTTTCCGGGACGCGGGTTCGGCTGCCTTGGACCCTTACTCCGGGAAATTTGCGCAATACGAGTAAAACATTCCGGAATTACCGGTATGCCAATGGGCTCCGTCCGTAACGCGCCGCTTCAGAGAGCGCCTTTTATTTCAATCGTGGCGTGATGGATTGTGCTGGCTGAAGCGGCGCACTACGATTTGGTATCGGCTCCGCCTGGTTGGTCGTGCCGTGCGGAGCGAGACCCCTGTGTCACCGGCGTCGATCGCGGAGCGATCTTCCCGGGACGCGGGTTCGGCTGCCGCCGATGCGTCAACCACCCGAAACCGCGATAACGTTCCAATGGTTACCGCGGAGGGGGGTTAAATGGTGGAGGTGGCGGGAGTCGAACCCGCGTCCCCTGGGACTTCATGTAAGGCTTCTACATGCTTAGCTCTTCTTTTGATCTCGCCTGCGGTTCGCGGAAAAGCACGCTAACCGCAAGGCCAGCAACCGGTGAACATACGGTCCGGGCGCCGGATGCACCCGCCTGGACTATGCCTGCTGGTCGTCGCCTCGCTGCCTAGCAGGTGTCAGCAGAAAGACGTGGCCGCTTAATTAAGCAGCCATTGGCAGTTGTTCTTCATTGCCAGTTACTTGGTTGATGGACGTTTAACGAGGCCAACCATCATCCTCGGCATGCCACCCGACACTCCAACCCAGGGTCGAATCCGTAACACCCCCATGAATGAAATCATTGGTGAGAGGAGACCGGTGAGAGTGGGTCGCTCTCTCAAAGAACACACCGCTGGCGGCCGGTTTCCACCCGCCGATTCACAGTGAAGACGGTAATGTACCCGGTCCGGGGCCGCTGCGCAAGGGGAAACCGCGAATCATGGGTCCGTGCCGATGACGCGTTCCAATTGTTCGCGAATGACGGGGTGGACGGCGTCGGGGGAGCGGGTGGTGTCGATGCCGGCGAGGACGAGAATGGCCTGGGCCGAGCCGGATTCGTCGGCGGCCGCCTCCTGCCAGAGCCGAACGGCCTCTTCGGTTTCGCCCAGTCGCCACCGGTAGCACCCGGCGACGAACCGCATGACGGCATCGTTCACCGGGACTTTTTCCAATCGATCGCGGTGAGCGTCCCAGTCGCCGAACTCCTCCCAGGCGGGATCGTCGACCAGGCGCAGGTTGAGGTAGCTGACGAGGAGGATCCTGAGGGCGTCGGGACGGTCGGGGCGTCGTTCGAGAACCCGGGTGGCGTACCGGCAGGCCTGCGCGTCGTGGCCGAGTTCGGCGGCGGCGTTGGCGATGAGGGACTCGTCCTGAACGAAGGTGGAGGTGTCGGCGACGTCGAGGAATCGGCTGAAGGCGACGGCACCCGTAAGGACGAGAACCGCGACGAAGGCGGCGATTCGCCTGGTGTTTCCCGATCGAAAGATCGCCGGGAGCGCGTAAACGGTACCGGCGGCGAAGATACAAAGCAGGGGTGCCAGGGGCAGCCGGAACCGGGCGCTCACGATGAAGAGACCGACGCCGCCGGCGTAAACGATCCCGGCGATCAAAAGGCCCAGGAATCGTTTGTCGCGTCGGATAAGGGCGATAAAGCCGCCCGCGGCGGCGCCCATCAGGAGGAGGCCCCAGCCGATGGGGTTGATGCGCAGCAACAGGTTTTCCCTCTCGTGGTAGGCGTAGGTCAGGTTGTTGTACTGTTCCCAGTTGTTCAGGAGGTAGTACGTCTTGCGGAGCTTGAGGGCGAGCCAGCCGGAGAAGTCCTCGCGTACCGAGCGGACGGTGGCCGCGCGCCAGTGGTCGTTCATTTCGTCGACGGAAAACGGCGGTTCGCGTCCGGTTTCCTGGGCGTAGAGGAGTTCCGACTCGAGACGGGTGGGGTTTTCGTGGGGGTCGATTTCGGTCAGGAACACGGACTGGACGTGGAAACGGCCGTCGGCTCCCGATTTGTTGGCGGCGTACAGGTTGTAGGCCCCCTGCCAGGGCAGGACGCGAAACTCGTCGGAAAGCGAACGGTTGATCGTCCCGAACAATAGGAGGGCGGCGACACAGGGAATCCAGGCGGCGAACGCGGCCGGTCGCAACGGCTTCCATTCGCCGCGCATTCCCCAGAAAAGCACCGGCGCGACAACCGCGAGGGTCAGGAAATGGGGCCGCGCCAAAACCGCGAGCGCCAGCAGGGATCCGCCCGCCAGGGCCGCCCGGGCGGGATGGGAGACCGCGGTAAAGGTCCACAGCGCGCCCAGGAAAAGCGCGATGGCCAGGGTGATGTCGAAGGGAATGACGGCGAAGTAAACCGCCACCGGGTTGATACCGTAGAGCAATCCCGCGATCAGTCCGGCCGTTTCGCTGCGCCACAACCGGGCCGCGAGGAGGGCGGCGAACACGGTCGCAGCCAGGTGACAGAGGAAGCCGAGCAGGCTCGCCACGACCGGCATCCATTCCATCGCTACCCCGATGCGCATGAACAGGGAGAGCACCCAGGGATAAAACATGGCGCGGTACATGGGCTCCCCCGGCAAATCGCCCAGCGCGATCTGCTCGGCGATCGCGAGGTTTTCCTTCGCGTCCAACTGGGGCGCGAGGCCGAGAGGCGTGGCGAAATAGGAAATCAGGTAGAACACCCCGAAGGCCAGGGTGGCGGGGATCACCCAGCGAAGCCAGCGGCTGTTGTCGGGGGTGTTCGTCGGGTTCGGCGAGTCGGGAGAAGTCATCCGGGATACCGTCGATTGAGTGCGGGCGGTCGTGAAAGCCCGGGGGAATCCCCGGGGAAGGAGTCCGAGTATTTCCCCTTCCGCCGCCGAAGGGCAAGCGATTTTAGATCAGGAGTTTGAAGGTGATTGGTGACTGGTGATTGGGGGCTCGTGGTCATCACGTAGGCCTGTCCGTGAGGACAGGGACCCCACCCTGTACGGGAGTTTGGCGCGAAGCGCTTTTGGAGTGCGGTGCTCCGCACCGCTTTCCCCGAGCCCGAGCCAACCGCATTTCCCGCTCCTCACGGAGCGGCCTACGTGGGGAAGTACTCTCAACCTCTACTCCCGCCGAATCACGATTCCCGTTTCCTTCGAGCAACGAGGTTGTATTTGAGGATACAGACGATGGCCCGCACGCCGTCCTTCCAGTTGATCTTTTTTCCTTCGGCGTAGGTGCGGCCGTAATACGAGATGCCGACCTCATAGATCCGCAGGTCCTGCCGGGCGATCTTGGCGGTGATTTCGGGTTCGAAGCCGAAACGGTTCTCCTCCACCCGGATTTTCTCGATGACCTCCCGCCGGAACAGCTTGTAGCAGCATTCCATGTCGGTGAGATTCAGGTTGGTGAACATGTTGGAGAGTAGGGTGAGAAAGCGGTTGCCCACCATGTGCCAGAAGTAGACCACCCGGTGGGGGCCGGCGCCGGAAAAACGGGAGCCGAAAACCACATCGGCCACGCCGTGGAGGATCGGATCGATCAGCCGCGGCAATTCCGCCGGATCGTACTCAAGGTCGGCATCCTGGATGACCACGATGTCGCCCGCGACCTCCGCCAGACCCGTGCGGATGCCGGCGCCCTTGCCGCGGTTGACCTCGTGGCGAATGACCCGGCAGACCGGGTAGCGACGGCCGATTTTTTCCAGGATCTCCCCGGTGCCGTCGGTGGAGGCGTCGTCGACCACGATAATCTGCTTGAGGGGAAGCTGGGCCGCGACCACCCGGTCGACCAGCGACTCGACGGTTTGCGCTTCGTTGTAGACCGGGATGATGACGGAAACGTCCATGGCGTTCAGTAATTTGAGGATTCCTGCTGTTCGCGACCGACATGGAAACGCTTCCGGCCGAGACGGGCAAGAAGGATGAACGCGCAGACCAGAAAAACGCCGATGACCGCCATGCCGGTGCCGCCGCGAAGCAGGGAGTCGCCCACCAGAATCATGCCCGTGCCGATCCCGGCCTGGATGGGCAGTGAGTAGGCCATGTAGCGCACGAAGCGGAATCGGGCGACGCCGAGCACCCAGTTCTGGAGGGCGAAGGGCAGGGGAGAGAGACGGCAGACCAGGATGAGCGTACCCTCGTTGTCCGGGGAGGCTCGGGGAATCCGGTGGCCCCGCGACCGCAGGAAGGCCGAAATGGCCGGATTCATGAAGCTCGAGGCCAGCCAGTACCCGAAGGCGATGTTGATGCCGAGTGCCAGCCAGGCCAAGAGAACGGGCGCGAGCACGCCGTCGCCGGCGCCGCTCAGGACCGGTCCGGCGGTGAGGTAAAACAGCGAGACCGGCATTCCCAGGGCCGGAGTCAGGGCGAAGGCGAGGAAGTACGGAAACGGATGAATCGCACCGAGGAATTCGACCGCCACCGAACGCGCCTCCCCCGCCAGTTCACGGAGCTCGCCCCCCCAAACCATAAAAGACCACCCCCCCGCGACGAGGATTCCGGCCGCCGCCAGGCACAGGACGATAAGGGTCGGCGAACGTTTCCGGTTTGCGGTCATGTCGCTCGGTTCTACCGCATGCACGCCCGGGAGCAATATTTGAATTGATCCCATGCCCCGGCAATCGCCGTGAATCGGGGGATGGGGGATGGGACGAGGGACGAGGGGCGGAAGGGGAAGGCGGAAAATAGGGGGCAGGGGACAGGAGACAGGAGACAGGAGGCGGGGGCAGGGGGGAGAGACGGGGAAACG
>PXDC01000069.1 GCA_003565135.1 Verrucomicrobiota bacterium | reverse complement strand
TGCTCCCGGATTGTTGGAAAAGTTCCTCAGGTCGAATCCCGTCAGCGGTCCGGCATTGGTGATGGTCCGGCCGTTTCCAATCATGGCCCCGTCGAGCCAGATGTTGGACTCGCCGCCCGCAAGGTCCACCAGGCCGTCGGGCCCCGTGTACTGGATGCTGTCGCCGGTGGTGTTAAAGACGTAGTCGAACCGGGTGAGGGTGTCGTGTGCATAACCTTCGCCGGAATGAGTGCCGTCGGTGAGGCGGAGATCCCGGAAATCGATCTGCTGGAGCTGGTCGTTGAAGCCGGTGCCCGCGTAGGCGCGAAGGGCGAAGCGGTTGTTGCGCGGGTTGCTGGCGAAGGGATCGGTGGTTTCGATGAATTCGAAGGAGATCGTGAAGACGGCGGGCCCTTCACCCACTGCGAAATAATTGAGGTTGTCGATTCGGAGCGAGGTGGATTCGTCGTTCGACGCCCAGTAGAGGTAATTGTTGCCGGTGCCCCGGCCGAACCGGCTTTCCGTGTCCTGGCGCACTTCGATCATCCCGGCTTCCGGGACATTGGCCACGTTCCACGGTGATTCCGGCGCGGCGTTCGCGGTTGAATCGAAGCGATCGTAGAAGAGCAGGTTTTGAGCGAATGCCGGCGCGGCGACGAACGTAACCGCAATCAGGCAGGGGAGGAAGGGTTGGTTTTTCATGATTTTAAGGGGATCGGACAGGAGTCAGGCAGGGAAAGTAGAACGGGGTTTACGGGAGATAGCAAGGTTTTTTTCATGTTGCAAGACGGTCGTGGCCAGGATTTTGCCGTCCGGTCGCGCCAAGGGATTTCCCTGATCAGGGAAGCGGTGAAATGCTTCTCATTCGGGCGGGGGCCGGGGAATGATGGCCAGGTGGGGCAAGGTGGCACAATTGGGGCAATTTGATCCAGTTTATCCCGGTCGTTTTTCGGTGTGATCGCCTCGACAGCCTCATTTGACGCCGGTTCGAGATCGCAATCTCTGGCATGGTTTAAGCTTTTTTAAAGGTGAGCGAGATAGTTCATGCAGGCTGTTTAACCGATCTTGAAAACAAAGGAGGTGTTGTTATGAGACTGATAAGAGGAAATGCACCGGAAACGGTGTTCGCCCATCGAGATCCCTTCTTCGATACGGCCTGGCCGAGGTTGAGCGATTGGAGTCCCAGTCTCGACCGGCTGTTCGATCTGGCGTTCGACGACGACTTCTTCGGTTACCGGGGAGAGCGGCGAACCGGTGCGCGTCCGGCGACGGACCTGTACGAGGACGGCGAAAACTTCACCGCTCGCATGGATCTGCCGGGCATGGAGAAGGATGCCATCACCGTCGAAATGGAACGGGACATTCTCACCGTGAGCGGATCCCGCAAGGGGTTTGCCGAGGACGGTTCGGAAGAGCGGTCTTTCGAGGTGCGCCGCAGCATCCGGATTCCCGAGGCGATTGCGGAGGACAAGGTGAAGGCGTCGTATGCCGACGGAATTCTGACGGTCACCCTGCCCAAGCGGGAGGAAGCCCGCGCGCGCAAGGTGATGATCGAGGAAGGTAAATAATCGACCGCAAACTGGAGAAAGGAGGTATTTGTCATGACCTTTGCAAAAACCATAGTGCCGAAAGCGGATCGTCCTTTGGCGCGCGGTTCGGGCGACGGGGATGCCGGTCGTTACGCGGTCGCGCCGCATTACGAAATCAAAGAGTCGGATGATGCCCTGGGCCTGGAGGTTTTTCTTCCGGGTGTGACCCGGGATGACCTCGACCTCTCGGTCGAAGGCCGCGAACTGACGTTGTCGGCCAGGCGTTCCTGGCAAAAGCCGGAGGACTGGACGCCGGTGTGGACCGAGACCGGCGCGACGGTATACCGGCTGCACCTGATGCTGCCGGAGGGGCTGGAAGACGACAAGATTCACGCCGAACTCAAGGATGGCGTTCTCCGGCTGACCCTTCCGAAAGGCGAAGCCGCGCAGCGGAAGAAGATCCAGGTTGAATGAGCGAACCGCGGTAATCCGGCGCCCGCACCCGCCGGTCCGCGAGCCGGGGCCGAAAGGGCCCCGGTTTTTTTTGCGGTCCTGACCGGGGCAACCGCCGGCCCGCGCCCCGGCGCCCTCAGAAATCGAAGTCGCCGATGTTGTCGCGGTTGAAAATGAGCGGGGGACCGGCGATGGTGACGGCGTTGGCGCGCATTTCGAATTCGCCGAATTCGTCGGTGGAAAAGACCGAACCCTCGGCTGCCTCCAGCTCCCCCATGGCCAGTTTAACGCCTTTGTAACCGGCGACGTAGCCCACCCGGTAGGGGCTCCACAGGGCGAAGGCTTCGACGGTCCCGTTTTCGACGAAACGGCGCATCTGGTTGGGCAACCCGAGACCGGTCACCTGCACCCCGGGAGCCCGCCCGGCGTTTTCCACCGCACGGGCGGCGGCGTCGATGCCGACCGTGGTCGGGGCGATGATGCCCCGCAGGTCATCGTAGCGGGTGAGGAGGGCTTCCGCCTCGCGCAGACTTTTTTCCGGTTCGTCATCGCCGTACACGATGGTGAGCAATTCCATGTTTTCGTATTTGGGATCCTCCTCCAGGGCCGCCTTCATGCCCTCGATCCAGTAATTCTGGTCCGGGGCGTCGGTGGTTGCGCTCAGGATGGCGAATTTGCCCTCGTAGTCGATGAGGGAACCGAGGAGCTCGATCTGGCTCTCTCCGGTCAGGTCGAAATCCATCGGCAGGATGGCGCCGTCGCGGTAATCCTCGCTGCCGGTGATATCGGAGTTGACCGAGAGCACGTTTATGCCGCGGTCCCGGGCCTGGCGGAACACCCGGTTGAGCGCGTCGGTACTGTTGGGGGAAATGGAAATGACGTGGACGCCGCGCTGGATCTGCTCGCGGACATAGGGGATCTGCGACGTGGCGTCCGGGGTGGCCGGGGCGGTGGTGGTGAATTCGAACCCGAGTTCGGCGCTGGCCTGCCTGAAGCCGGCGTGAATGGCATCGAAGTAGGGATTGCCGACATTTTTTGCGATGTAGACGATGCGGACGTCTTCGGCGGTTTCGGGCGGCTCGACCTGGCCGAGCTCGCCGCAACCGGCGATGAGGAACGTCAATGCGAGGCCGAAGCCGAGGGTACGTTTCTTTTGCATGGGTAAAACGAGGTTTACACGGTGTGTGCCGTTAGGCGTAGCGGATACGACGCCGTCTGACAAGGCTTTCGCGTCCGGCCGTTCGGAAATGTTCGAACGGCGGGGGGACGGCGTCAGGTCGTGCGGACCGCGTTCATGAAGGCGTGGTGCCGTTCGTACTGATCGATCACATCGTGAATGATTTCGTCGGTCGAAAGCCCCATGATATCGTAGTCCTGGCCGCCCTCCCGGAGGTGGACCTCGGCGCGGAAGTATTTCAGGGCCTCGGTCCGTTTTTTCCGGGTGTCGTCGAGAACAAAGGCGGGCGGCTCGTATTCGCGGGGACGGACCGAATAAAAAAAGTCGGCCTCCGCCCCGTGCCGCACCTCGATCCACACCCGGCCGTCGGCCCCGGTCTCGACCCGGGTGTCGAGGTTTTGCCGCTGGAGCTCGGCCGCCACCTGCTCGAAGGCGGGGTAAACGGTTTCCTTGAGGAAACGTTCCACTTCGGCGCGCTTGGGGTGGTGAATGAGGGTGCGCAGGCGTTTTTTCCAGGAGACGTGGGCGGGGCCGCTCTTGGGCATGACCCAGGCCTCTTTCAGGCTGGTTTTTTTCAGGGTTTCGAGGCGAACCGCCCGGAATAAACCCCAGCACATGAAAAGCATGATGACGGCAAAGGGCAGCGCGCTGGCTATGGTCGCGGTCTGCAGGGCCCCGAGGCCCCCGGCGATGAGGAGCGCCGCCGCCACGATTCCTTCCACCACGGCCCAGAAGATCCGCTGCCAGAGCGGGGATTCGTCGTTGCCGCCCGAGGTGAGCATGTCGACCACGAGCGATCCCGAATCGGAGGAGGTGACAAAGAACGTGATGACCAGGATGGTCGCCACCAGGGAAAAGAATCCGGACAGCGGGAGATGGTCGAAAAAGGCGAACAGGGCGATGGAGTAATCCCCGGCCACCGCCTCGGCCAGTTCGCCGATCCCCTCCTCCATGATCATGTGCAGGGCGGTGTCGCCGAAGAAGGTCATCCACATGAAGGTGAATCCGACGGGGACAAACAGCACGCCGCCCACAAATTCACGAATGGTGCGGCCCCGGGATACCCGGGCGATGAACATCCCGACAAAGGGGGACCACGCGATCCACCAGCCCCAGTAAAAGAGGGTCCATCCGCCGATCCAGTCGGTCGGTTCGTAGGCGTAGAGGTTGAACGTGCTGTGAAAGAGGCCGGAGAGGGAGTTGCCGGGGTTTTGCACGAATGTCTGGAGGAGGAATACCGTGGGACCCGCCACCAGCACGAAGAGGAGCAGCAGGATGGCGAGGAGAATGTTGAACTCGGATATCCGGCGGATGCCGGTGTCGAGTCCCAGGCCCACCGAAAGCGTGGCGACGGCCGTGATAGCGGCGATAAGGATCACCTGGAGGGTGGCCGTGTTTTCAATTCCGAAGAGGTACTCGAAACCCGACCCGATTTGGGTCACCCCGATCCCGAGGGAAGTCGCAACGCCGAAAATGGTGCCGAGAACGGCGAAGGTATCGACGGTGTGCCCGATCGGACCGTAGATCCGCTCGCCGATCAGCGGATACAGGGCCGAGCGGATGGTGAGGGGGAGGTTGTGGCGGTAGGCGAAGTAGGCCAGCGAGATGGCGACCACCGCGTAAATCGCCCAGGCGTGAACGCCCCAGTGGAAAAACGTGATCCGCATCGCTTCCCGGGCGGCTTCGACGGTTTCGGGATCGCCTACGGGGGGATCGACGTAATGCATGACCGGCTCGGCCACCCCGAAGAACATGAGACCGATCCCCATACCGGCGGAAAAGAGCATGGCGAACCATGAGAGGTAGCTGTAGTCGGGCTCGCTGTGATCGAGTCCCAGCTTGATGGTGCCGAATTGGGAAAAACCGAGGACGATGACAAACACGAGGAAAAACGCGACCGCGAGGATGTAGAACCATCCGGCCGAGTCGGTGATCCAGCGGTTGACCGCCCCGAATACGTGAGACGCCCCTTGCGGATCGACCATGGCGTAAATGACCAGGAGGAGGGAAAGGATGGCGGATCCGATGAAAACGGGAGGATTGATTCGGATCCAGTTACGGGTGCGGGAGGGTTCGTTCATGCGGTTTTGTCGGGACGTTGTTTGGCCGTTTCCAGCGGGTCGGCTCCGGGCCCGTTACTTGCGGCATTTCTCCATCAGGTTGCCCAGCGCGACGGCGACCAGCAGGAGGATGCCGACCACAACGAGCTGGCTCTCCGAACGGATGTTGGCCACCCCCATGCCGGTTCTCAGGAAACCGATGATAAAAAGGGCCAGGGCCACCCCGACGAGGGCGCCGCGGCCGCCGTAGATGTGCACGCCGCCGAGGACCACGGTGGTGACGACGGCGAGTTCGTGCCCGATGGCGAGGTCGTAGCGCGCCACGCCGAGGCGGGAGACCATGAGGAGCGCGCCCACCCCCATCATGAGCCCGGACAGGGCGAATACCGCGATCTTGACCCGGTCGACGGGAATCCCCGCGTAGCGGGCGGCGGCCTCGTTGGCTCCCACGGCGTAAACGTACCGTCCGAACACGGTTTTATGCAGCACGAGGCCGAGGAGGACGGCGAGCGCGATAAATACGATGAGCGGCAGGGGGATCAGCCCGCCGGCTTTGACGAAGTCCGCGCCCACGAACCAGTCGGGGAACCCGGAGAGGGAGTGGTCGCCGAGGAGGATTTGCGCCACCCCGCGGTAGAGGGCGAGGGTGCCCAGCGTGACCGCGAGGGAAGGCAGCCCCAGTTTGGCCACCAGGAGCCCGTTGAAGAGCCCCAGGAGCGTTCCGAAGAGGAGGGCGAGGACGACCACCAACTCCATGGGCAGGCCGAGTTGCACGTGCAGGATGGCGGTCACGACCGCGACCAGCGCGAGGCCGGAGGCGACGGAGAGGTCGATATTGCCGCTGATGACAACGAAGGTCATGGCGAGGGCGAGGATCCCGATTTCGATGTAGAGGGAAGTGGAGTCGAATATAAAAAACAGGTCGAGGAAGTAGGGGGAGAGCAGGCAACTCACCGCGAAGGCCGCGACCAGGAGGAGCACGGTGATGCTTTCCGGCCGCCGGGCGGTCCAGCGGAGAAGCGTGCGCCACCTGCCGGTGGCCGTATCCGTGGGATTCTTGTTCATTGCGTGGATCGACATGGCGGAGAAACCTCAGAGCATCGCGGCTCCTTCCTTGCGCTTGCCCAGCGCGCGCTGCAGCAGCGCGTCCAGTGTGACCGCGAGGAGGATGGTCAGACCGTAGACGGCGGTTTGCCAGAAGGCGGAGATGCCCAGCACGGCGAGCGCGATGTGAATCACACCGATGAGCAGGCAGCCCAGGAGGGTGCCCGGCACTGTTCCGGAACCTCCGAAAACGTTGGCGCCGCCGATGATGGCGGCCGAGATGACGATGAGTTCGAAGTTGACGCCCGTATTTCCCGGGTTGACGTAGCCGAAGCGGGAGGCGTACAGGATGCCGGCGAGCCCGGCGGCCGCGCCGCAGAGGGTGAAGACGAGGAAAATATTGAACTTGGCGGGGATGCCCCGCAGGGCGGCCGCCTCCGGATTGCTGCCGATGGCGTAGATCTCCCTTCCGGTGTTGGTGTAGCGCAGGAAAAGGTAGGTGAGGATGACGATGGCGCCGGCGATCAGGAGGATCCAGGGAATGCCGAATACGGGGGAGGTGCGGGAGAGTTCGATCAGTTCGACCGGGAGGTCGCCGCCGCTGACCTGGCTGCCGCCGCTGACCATAAAAACGAGCCCGCGGTAGATGCTCATGGTGCCGAGGGTGACGATGATCGCGGGAATGCCCGCCCAGGCCACGAGTGCCCCGTTGACCGCTCCGAGGACGGTCCCGATCAACACCGCCAGCAGCGCCGCCGCCCAGATGGGGAATTCCGGG
>PXDC01000495.1 GCA_003565135.1 Verrucomicrobiota bacterium | reverse complement strand
TTCCGGTCGCCACCCCCTCGGCGAACACGTCGGCCTCCAGGGCATAGAGGGGGCGATCCGCTTCAACCACAATCTCCTCCCCTTCGTCCTGGTTACCCGGATACAAACGAAGGGGCGTCGCCGATCCCGATCGGCCCGGCAGCCAAGGATCGGACACCACCAGGCGGCCTTCACTGCCGTGCACCACCAGACGGTTTTCCAGCCTCAGGGAAACACCGCAGGCGAGCTGCGCCAGGAGCCCTCCCTCGAACTCCAGCGAAGCCGTCGCCCATTCGTCTACCCGGCTCCCTTTCCCCAGTGTCGCCGCCCCGTCGACCCGCAGCGGCTCGGCAAAGGGCCGGCCGGCCACGGCTCCCGCCAGCAGCCGCACCATCGAAACCGGGTAACACCCCACGTCGAGAATACCGCCGCCCCCCAGGGCCTGGGAGAAAACACGGCTCGCCGGATCATAAGCGGCGGCAAAGCCGAACGAGGCCTCGATCAAACGCAGGTCGCCCAGCCTCCCGCCGGCCACGAGATCGAGCATTCGGCGGGTCTGAGGGTGGCAGCGATACATGAACGCCTCCATCAGGAATACGCCGTTTTCCCGGGCCGCTTCGACCACGGCCATGGCCTCGGCCCGGTTTAAGGCCAACGGCTTCTCGCAGAGAATGTGTTTCCCGTTCTCCGCCGCCCGGATCGCCCACTCGGCGTGCATCGGGTGAGGGGTGGCGATATAAATCGCGTCCACCTCCGGATCCTCCAGGACCTCCTCGTACCGCCCGCAGGCCCGATCGGCCCCGTGCTTCCGCGCAAACGCCGTCGCCCCCTCCGGGGTGCGGCTGGCCACCGCCCGCAGTCGCCCCCGGCGCGCTTGTTTCAGATCGCCGGCAAAAACCCCGGCAATGCGTCCCGTCGAAAGAATTCCCCAGTTCAGCCGCTCGGTCATGCCGGCAGCATGGAAGCGCCTTGAGCAAAGGTAAAGCTTGGGTTCGCTCCGGCCCGCTTGCCCGCAAGATCCGCGCAGACCTCGGCAAGCGCTGCGGAGCACTATGAGCGGCACCGGGGCATACTCGTCGCCGTGAACGATAGGGAAATCTTACGACTGCTGCGACGGAAAAAGTTCGCGGTACTCGTTCAGTGGAAGCAGGAACTGGAATCAAAATTCCCCCTGTACCTGGACGCGGGCACCCGGCTGCCCCCCCGCCTGCTGTTCCGAAGCTTCGACGAGGTTGTGGGTCGTTTGAAGCGCCCGGAAACGGGACGGCGGACCCGCATGTTCACCCTGGCGGGAAACCTGCCCGAAGACGGATTGCCGCCCCTCGAACGATACCTCGAAGTGTTTCTGACCGGAGAACAGGTGCTGGGCGACTTTATCATCGAAGCGGCGGAGAGCGGCTCCGAACCCTTCTGGGAGGCCTTTGTCGCCTTTCAGAGCGCCCTCTATGCCGCCTTTCACGAAATCATACGCCGGGAACTCGCCCTCTATCGGACGGCGGCCGGAGCAACGGTCCGGGGAGGGGGCTCGGCCGTGCTTTGATCGGCCCACCGGGACCGGACGGCTGAAACCTGCGCAAAACCATGACGGGTAATCACACAGCGAATCTTCTGGCGCGGGCCATCGGGGAGCACCGCGATGAACTGCTCCGTTGCTGGGAAAGAGCCGCAAGCCGCAAGGTAAAGGTCCTTTCCTCCGGTTCCCCCGAAATTACTTGTCTTCTTGACGCTTTTCTGCAAGAAGTGCACACGACGTTGCTTGAGAATGATGTTCAGGATGGCGCTCCGGCGGATTCCCTTGATCCCTGTGATCGCGTCAACCTGTTTTTGGCCGGAGAGGAAGCTATCGCGGAAAAATTGGAGCAGATTTGCGGCAATCCATCGGCAAGGGAGCTCCTGGCCCTGAGACGTGAGTTGAACGGGGCCTTCAGCGAGATGATTCGCCGACACGCGGGGTGAGTGCCCTCACCGCGCCACCCGCCGGACAAAGCTGCTTCGGAATGGGAGAATCCACAGCCTGCCGGCAGCAGAAAGTGCACAACAAAAAGCCGAATATGAAAACCAGTCCGAGAGAGTTTGTCGACCGCCTCTCCCAGTCCCGGATCTTCCAGGACTACGAGCGGGCGTTCAATGAAGCGACCGGGTTGCCTCTCTCGATCACCCCGACCCAGAACTGGGGGTTGCCGCACCACGAGAAAGCGAACGAAAATCCGTTCTGCAACATAATGGCCAAAACCAGCAAAGCCTGTGCGGCCTGCCTCGAAGTTCAGCAAAAACTCGCTTCCGAAGGGCGCGAGGCGCCCGTGACCACCACCTGCTTTGCCGGCTTGTGCGACACGGTAGTCCCGCTGCGGGTGGGGGACGAACTGCTGGGATTTCTGCAGACAGGGCAGGTCGCCATGGAGGCGCCCTCCGACGAACAGTTCAACCGCATGAGCCGGCAACTGATCAAATGGGGCGTCGACGTCGACCTGAAGGAACTGCGCGAGGCCTACTTTAACAGCCGGGTCATGTCGCCGGAGCAGTACCAGGCCTTTGTCCGGCTTATAGAAACGTTCGCCGAACACCTTGCCCTGGTGGGCAACCGGATCCTCATCCACGAGGAGAACGACGAGAATCCGGTGGTTCGCCGCGCCCGCCGCATCGTCGAGGACCACCATTCCGAGAACCTGAGCCTGGAAAAGGTGGCCGGCATGGTGAATACAAGCACCTATTACTTCTGCAAACTCTTCAAGAAGGCGACCGGGATGACGTTCACCGAATACCTGGGCCGCTCACGGGTGGAGCGGGCCAAGGAACTGCTCACGAACCCGAACCTCCGCGTCAGCGAAATCGCTTTCGAGGTCGGGTTCGAATCGCTCTCGCAATTCAACCGCACCTTTCGCCAGATCGCCGGTTGCAGTCCCACCCAGTACCGTCACCACGAAAACCGGGAAAACGAATAACGCCGGAATGCCGGCCCGGCCCGCCGGCCCATCCGGTCCCTGAACCGCGCCCTCAATCCTCCGGGTCGGGGCGAAAGGCCAGCGGCACGGTGTACCGCGCCCACACCAGAATCCCCGCCACCCAAAGGAAGGCTGCCTTGCCGAGCAACGCGGCGTAGGCACCGGGAAACACGTCGGCCAGAAACCGGACCGCCGCCGCCGTCACGATCAGTCCGAGAACGACCGCCAGGAACCCGGCCCGTCCCTCAATCTGCTTTCGCCGGCCGGCATGACCGAATACGACGCGGGTCGCCACCACCAGCGTGATCATTCCGAAACCCGCCACCAGCACCGTGTGCAGGCCGGCCATCCGGTAGTCCGGAAAGAGGGCCATGGCGAGGCCTCCGAGCGGCACCGCGAGAAGCCCGATTCTGAGCGACAGGATCAGGAAGCCGGGGTTTTCCGGTCGGTACCACAGGGGTACCATGCGCACCAGGTACGCCGCGATCGCCGCGTAGCGCAACAGGATCCCGGCGGATCCGTGAACGAGGTGCTCGATAACGAACGATGCCAGCACCAGCCCCCCCACGGCGAAGGGCGCAATCGCGGCACGGCGCCACTCGGGGTCCGGGACGGGACTCCCGGGAAACCGCTGCCGGGGCGGGCAACCGAGCAGGCGGGGAAAGAAAAAGGCGCCGACACCGGCTATCATGCACAAAAACGCCCCTTCCGACACGATTCCCAGGCCGATCCGGGTCCAGGCCGGACCGCCGGCAATAACCCCTCCCGCCAACAGCAGCAGGAGCCCGATCGGCAAATGGGCATACCCCCAGACCACCAGGGCGAAGGAGGGCGGGGGAAGATCGCTTCGCCGCCGGAAACGAACCGCCAGCATCCCGGCAAAACCGGCGAAAAAGAAAAAGAACGCCGCATCGCCCACGGCGAGGGCTCCGCCAAAGTAGGCCGCCGTTCCGGTCAGGTACACGGCCAGCAATCCGGAAAGTTCCGGCCACGACAGGGAGCGGACCTCGAGCATTCTCGGTGCCGCCGTTCCGAGGAACCCCACCACGAACGCCCCGAAGAAACTCAAGATCATCAGACGCCCGTGTGAAGGTCCCGGGTAGAGGAACCAGAGACCGTAAAAGAAAAGCGGCCACAACAGCACCGCGAACACGCCCGCCAGCAACCCCAGGGGAAAGAAGAGCCGGTACGGCTCGCCCGGAACGTCGCTCCAGCGGAGTTTTTTCGGGGGATGGTCGGACTCGGTCGGTCCGTTGTCGGCCGCCCGCGGGGCACCGCGCCCCGGGTCGCTCCGACCCACATTCGTTTGCCCGCTCATGGTCGTCTTCCTTTCTGCACTGTCCCCGGAACGGAGTCAACGCAACCCGGATGGAAACCGGGCCGCGTTCAGGTTTGAAATCACTCCACCTTCATGGTTCCGACCATACCCGCCTGCGTATGCCCCGGGAAGGAGCAGACAAAGGGAAAATCCCCCGGTTCGGACGGGGCGGTAAAGGTAAGGGTTTCCTCTTCACCCGGTCCCAATACCCGCGTCGCGGCAATGACCTTATCCTCCATCTCGGGAGCGATGTGCTCGTTGTCGCGATGCCGTTGCGCGGCGGAAGCAAACCCGTTTACGTCGGTTCCCTGCTCCAGGATGGCCAGGTTGTGACCCATCGTTTCCTTGGGCATGCGGCCGACATTGCGGAAAACCAGGGTCACCTCGCTGCCGGCCTCCACCGAGAATTCGGTGGGACTGAATCGCATCTGGTCGTTACCGGTAATAACGAGTTGATCGGAGGAACCTCCGTTTGCGACCTCCGATCCGCCGCAACCGTAAAAGGCGGCGACCGTGGCGAGGGCCAGGAAGCTGGCGAGGATTCGATATACTTTCATCGTTTGTTTTATCTGTTCGTTTCTCGGTTTCATGTCAGCCACCGGGATGGATTCCGCCGGCGGCAAAGGTTTCCGGAAAACGGCGTGCACGCACGGACGTTTCCCTGTGTCCCCGAGTGTACCGTTCCCCTGCTCCTTATCTTTGACCTGTATCAAGGAAACGTGATTTTCCCGGGTTTCCCCGCACCCCGTGATTGCGACCGGCAGGGGTCGAACCCGCCGCTAAACGGTCCGGGAAAAACTCCCTTTCGTGACGCCGAGGTAGGCGTCGAAGCGCATGGCGATGTTACGCACGAGCAAACGCCCCAACGCTGTGACCTCAAGCCCCTCCGCATCGCGCCTCAGCAGCCCGTCCCGCTCCATCCCGTCCAGGGAATCGAGCTCGGCCTGGAAGTGGCGGACAAAATCAATGCCGAGTTGCCGGCCGGTCTCCGCGAAATCAAGTCCCATATCACACATCAGACGCATGATCACCCGGCGGCGGATCCGGTCTTCCGGGCTGAGGGTGTACCCGCGGACCAGGGGCGGACGCCCCGCGTCGATCGAGGCATAGTAACGGTCGATCACCTTTTCGTTTTGGCGATAGGTGAGGGGGGTCTGCGAAATCGCCGACATCCCGAAGCCGCAAATGTCCGTGCCGCCGCGCGTGCTGTAGCCCTGGAAATTGCGCTGCAGGGATCCGTTTCGCTGGGCCGCAGCCAGTTCGTCGTCCGGTCGCGCGAAATGGTCCATCCCGATGTTGACGTAGCCTGCCGCCGTCAGGGCCGGAACCATCGCGCACAGCATGGCCAGTTTTTCCTCCGGTCCGGGGAGCTCGGAACGCTGCTCCAGGATCTTCTGAGCCGGTTTGATCCAGGGAACGTGAGCGTAGCTGAAAACCGCCAGCCGATCCGGTCGCAACGAGAGGATATCTTCCAGCGTCGCCAGCACCGATGTCGCCGTCTGTCCCGGCAGCCCGTAAATCAGGTCGAGGTTGATCGAGCCGAACCCCTCCTCGCGCAGCCAGTCCAGCGTGCGTACGGTCAATTCGCGCGGCTGGATTCGGTTCACCAGCCGCTGCACCTCCGGGTTGTGGTCCTGGACCCCGAGGGAAGCCCGGTTCGCCCCGATATCCCGGAGGGCGCGGATATGGTCGTGCTCCAGTCGCCGGGGATCCACCTCGATCGCCACTTCGGCGTCCTCCGAAAATTGAAAATGACGGTGGATGATCTCACCCAGCCGGCGGATCTGCGCCGGTGAAAGAAAGGTCGGTGTGCCGCCGCCCCAGTGCATCTGCACCACCCGCCGGTTCTCGCCCAGTCGGGGTTTGAGCAGCAGAATCTCCTTCTCGAGGTAATCGATGTAGGTGTCCGCCAGGTTCCGCTCCCGGGAGATCACGGTCGTGCAACCGCAGAACCAGCAACGGCTTTCACAGAAAGGCAGGTGGAAATAGAGCGAAAGATCCCGCCCGGTCGCACCCGCGTCCTGCAGGAGTTTCTCCGCATCGATGTCGTCGCGAAACTGCACCGCTGTGGGATACGAGGTGTACCGCGGCCCCGGCACGCTGTAGGTGCGCACCAGTTCCGGATCGATCGCGGGCCCCGGCACCGGAGCTCGCCCGGTTTGCGAAATCATCGAATCGCCAACGTTCATAGCGGCCGACCCTACCACCGGCCGGTTTCTTCGGCTGTGCGCCGGTTGTCGCATTCACCGCATTTCTTGTCGCCCCGCGTCGGCCGATCCCCCGATCCGGCTGGAATTGTCTTGCCAACCAAAACCCACTCCGGCACGTTTCCGGTCGGCGTCAATCACGCCTCCAAACGTTCACACCCGGCAACGCCCCCTGTGTCCTTCCCCGAAAAAAAGAAGTGACGGGGCGAAGCCTTGGCCGGATCGAGGGAGCTTTCCCGCCCATCCGCAGGCGCGGCCCCGCGAAGAATCATCCTCCTCCGGCCAGCGCAGGAATCGACACAAAACGGTTCGTTCGGCGCCACGCCGGCAACCATTCCCCGCCCGCAAAAGACCCTCACCCAACGCCCGAAACCGCCACATCCCGTTCAGCCAGCCATCCCGTGCCAACCAGCCGAACCATCCATCTCCCCGATCCGGAACTCGCGGAAACGCTTCTGTCGGAGGCGCACGAAATGAACCCCGGGCCCTGGGTGCCTCATTCGCGATACGTCGCGAAAGCCGCCCGGGCGATTGCGGACGCAGACCCCGAGCTCGACCCCGACCGTGCCTACATCTGCGGCTTGCTGCACGAC
>PXDC01000449.1 GCA_003565135.1 Verrucomicrobiota bacterium | reverse complement strand
AGGTTGCGGACCTTCAACTCCACGCCCGGAATCTCTGGAAAGCCAGAGCCCGCAAAATGGGAATTCAGCTCGAAGAAAGCCGGGAAGAAAAGGAAGAACGCCCGGAGAGCTGAATGGCGGCACTGGACGGCCTGACCTTCCCCGCCACTGTATTCTGAAAACGGTTATCAAATCAGAGTCCCGGCGGCAATCGCCACCAAGCCCATCGTTCCCTGCGGCGGAACGCATTCCAAACCACGAAAACCTGCAGCATGTAAAACCCGGTGATCGTCGCTCCCAGCGGGCCCAAGAGGAATGATTTGAAGGCGGTTGCCTCCATGGTGGGATCGCCTTCAAAAAAATGCCCGCTCCGCCGCTTCGTGCCATGGGGTCAGGAACCATCCCTCCGGCAAGAAGGCGATATACAGTCCAATCAAGGCAAAAAAGCAACTGACCAAGAAAAGCCAGCGATACCAGAATTCAAAGCTCATTAACGTGGCCGGTTATCGTCAGCACCTCCTGGAAGGGATATTCCCCGAGGGAGCCAAAGAGGGGATGCCGGGTGAGCTTGGCGCGGGTAAGGCGCGGGGAGGTGAGCCCGCAGAAAAAGCGCGCCGCCTGGCGGGGGCCGGCGAGAGCCTCCGGATGGTCCATTCGCAATTTTTCGAGTTGCGGCCAATCGACGACGGGCGGTTTCCGGCCCTTTTGGTCAAGTGCCGCGGGCGCCGCTTCGCCGAGGCAACGGTCGCAATGGCCGCAATCGCTGTCGCGCGTCTCGCCAAAATACCCGAGAACGTGCCGGACGAGGCAGCCGCGGTGCTCCGCGAGTTCGACGACTTGCCGCACCCGTTCGATGTCGTTTTTCTCGCGCGTGGCGAAGCGCTCGACCAATTCCCGCTTGAGCGCGTCCGCATCGGGGGGCCGCGTGCGGATGCGATACCCGAGCCGCAGCCCGGCGACTTTTAACGTGAGGTCTCCCTGTTCTTCGAGATAGGTGAAGGCGCGCACCAGCCGGTCACGCGTCGTGTTCAGGTGTTCCGCCGTTTCCTCCAGGTCGATGTGAAACCATCGCTGCGCCTTTTTCGCACGGGAAAAAACACCCCGCAGGAAGGCGGCCCGCTCTTCGTCGAAGCGGCTCAGTATTTCTTTCGACGGTCTTTGCGGGATGAACTGGTATTGGCTGTAAAACGGAGAGGTCGCCTCAATGACTCCGGCCAGTTCGAGGTAGGTCAGCAATGTATTCACAACCAGGGGACGCATGTCGTGCGCGCTCGAAAGTTCGTGGGTGGAGACATCGAACTCGCCGTCGCGCGCCAGGATCGCGTCCACCATTTCGGCAACCGACTTCGGATCGGGGGTGTCGCCGTAGGTGAAATTTTCCAGGACGACCACATCGTCGCGGCAGGCAAAAATCTCGCAAACCGACGGCTTCCCGTCCCGGCCGGCGCGCCCCGTTTCCTGGGAGTAATTCTCGAGGCTCTTCGGCAGGTTGTAATGATACACATAGCGGATATCCGATTTATCGATACCCATGCCGAAGGCGATCGTGGCGACCACAATCGCGTCATCCGAAGCCATGAACCATTCCTGCGCGGCATCCCGGTCGGCGGCGGCCATGCCCGCGTGATAGGCCTTGGCGGGAAAACCCTCGGCGGCCAACGAGGCGGCCACGGTCTCGGCGGTTCCCTGCAAAGTGACATAGACGATCGCCGGTCCTTGGGGGCGGTTCCGGAGACGCCCGCTCAACAACTTCGACCGCTCGTCCGCGCCGCACGCGGTGACGCGCAATTCGAGATTCGGGCGGTAGAAGCCGGTGTGGATATGATCGTCCGGCGCGATTTCAAACCCGCGGCAAATATCGGCGGCGACCGACGGGGTCGCGGTCGCGGTCAACGCCAGGACACGCTCGACGTTGAGGTCGCGCGCCAGGCGCGCCAGTTTCAAATAATCCGGCCGGAAGTTGTGTCCCCACTCGGATATGCAATGCGCTTCGTCGATGACCATCAGCGAAATTTTTTGCCGGTCGAGCTTCGAGACGAAACGCTCGTTGGAAAGACGCTCCGGGGCGACGTAAAGCAGCTTCAGTTTGCCGGCGCGCAGGTCGGTGTCGATCCGGCGGTATTCTTCCGTCGTGAGGCTGGAGTCCATCCGCCCGGCCGCCACGCCCTTGCTTTGGAGAAAGTCGATCTGGTCCTTCATCAAGGCGATCAACGGCGAGACCACCACGGTCAGGCCGTCGAGATGCAGGGCGCTCAATTGGTAGCAAAGACTCTTGCCGCTCCCCGTCGGAAAAACCGCCAGGACCGACTTTCCGTCGAGAATCCGGGTCACCACCGGCTCCTGCCCATCTCGGAAAGCATCGAAGCCAAAGGTCTGTCGCAGGGTTTCGTAAATCGGTGAGGTCATTTTTTTAAAAGGAGTTGTTTGGTGAATTTCTGTTCATCCCATACAGAGGTGACAGAATGAATGCGCGGGTTTCAAGGGAAAACCTTGGGGACTCCCATCGGGCGGTACCGCCTTCTTCAAAAAAACTCCCCGTCCTCACTCCTCCTTGACTTTGGCCGGGCGGGGGGATTCGTTCGTGGGTTTCTTTTCAACAGGAGATTCATACATTTGGCCACTCAATACAAAGTCGGAATCGTGGGCGCCACCGGAGCGGTGGGGCATGAGTTGATTCGTTTATTCACGGATCGGCGCTTTCCTCTCTCATCCCTGCGCTTGTTTGCCTCGGCCCGTTCGACGGGCCGGGAGATTCAGGTCGGCGGATTCACCGGCACGGTCGAGGAAGCGAAGCCGGAGGTTTTTGATGATTTGGATGTGGCCGTGTTCAGTGCCGGCGCTGGTATTTCGCGCGCTCTTGCGGGGGAGGCGGTCCGCCGGGGCTGCGTGGTGATCGACAACAGCTCGGCTTTCCGGATGGATAACGCGGTGCCGCTGGTGATTCCCGAAATCAACGGGGAAGCGTTGGCCAGTCACAAAGGGATCGTGGCCAATCCGAATTGTTCCACCGCCATCACCCTGATGGGGCTGTGCCCGCTGCACCGCGAATTCGGGTTGCGCCGGTTTTACGCCGCCACCTACCAGGCCGTTTCCGGCACGGGTGCCGCAGCCATCCGCGAACTGGAGGCCCAGGTCAAGGCCCATGTGGAGGGCGGCGCTTCGGAATGCAGCGTGTATCCCCACCCGATCGCCTTCAACCTGCTGCCGCACGTCGATTCGTTTCTGGATGACGGCTACACCAAGGAGGAGATGAAGATGTTGAACGAGTCCCGGAAAATTCTGGGCTTGCCCGATCTTCGGGTGTCCACCACCTGCGTGCGGGTGCCGGTCATCCGCGCCCATTCGCTGGCGGTGTTCGCCGAGTTTGACCGGCCGGTGGACGTGGAGCGCGCCCGCGCGGCCATCGGTAAGTTCCCCGGAGTCGAGGTGGTTGACGAACCGGCCAACAACCGTTACCCGATGCCGCTGGATTACGCCGGTAAAGAGAAGTGCGGGGTAGGGCGCATCCGCCGCGACGCTGCCTCTGAAAACGGTTTGGCCATTTGGATCGTGGGCGACCAGCTCTGGAAAGGCGCCGCTCTCAACGCGGTGCAGATCGCCGAGGAACTGGCCGCCAGCGGCCATTTGCGGGTGCCGGCCGGGGTTTGATCCGGAGGGTAGCCGTGGTTCGGTCAGGATGGCCCGTTTTTCAAGCCGGGGATCATGGGTTCGGTTCGTTTCACCAGCTGGATACAAACGCCCCACGGGTCCCGCAGCATGGTGATGAGGTCCCCGTTTGGATCACGGTCAATCCCGCCTTCGGGTTTGGCGCCGGCGGCCTCCAGTTTCGCGCGGTCGGCCTCCACGTCGTCGCTTTGGAAGGCAAGGTGGAGGGTGAGTTTGTTCATGGAGGCATAATCGGGCGGCTCCACGGCGGTGTTGTTGTAAATTTCCAACATGACGCCACCCCCGGCCTCGCAGAGAAAGCGGGCAAACGGCGGTCCCTCGGTCCGGCGTTTCACGGTGAACCCGAGGTGGGCGCAATACCAGTCAGCCATGGCCACCGGATCGGGAACGTTTAAGGCAAGGTGTTCAAGTTTCATCGGGACAGAAGGTGGGGCTGATTCGGCGGGCGCGCAATCTTTCCCCAAGGAGGTGGACGTGGCTTCGACACGGCTGAGCTCGTCAGCAGGCCAGCCGCTTTCCATGGAAACGGCGGGCGGCCTCTTTCTTTTATCCGAACCCGCCGCAACGGACCGGACCGGACAACCGTTTTCGCAACGCGTCAATCCGCTTGATTCGCCTGGGTGTTCGCAAACTACAGATCGGATGCTTTCTGATAGGCGCTCCGACCTTCCAGATCCCGCGAACCGCGGAACCCCGGTCCGCCGGCCGCCACGTAACCGCCGCTTGCGCCGTTCTCCTCTTCGCTGACCCAAAAGGAATAGAGACTGCCCTTCTCCAAGTGAAACCGGAAGCGCACCGGTTGGCCCGCAAGATGCTCCAGATCGGCATCGTTCCAGGAAACCTGGTGCAGGGTCGCGTCAATGGAGAGAGGTTGGCACGCCTCCTTCGAAAATCCCGGCAACACGTCCCCGTTCCCGTCGAGAACCTCAACCCGCAAGCGGCCCTCCGGCGCGTTTACGTTAACGAAGAGATGCCGCCCGGAGAAGGTCACCGGACGCGTGGTCAACGTCCCTCCGGCTTCCCCCGCATCCATTGAGGCAAACCCGTCGCGCCGCAGCACCGCCATCCCAATGCTGCCTCCGGTGTACATCCCGCGCTCGCCACTCGGCGCCAGCCCGGAAAACCCGGTGTAGGGGAAATAGAGGTAATCTCCGACCACCAGACAAACGCCCGCCGTGCTGTGCAGATAAGCCCGGTTCCAAGTCCCATCCTCCCGCGTCGCCCCGATAAACGGCGTGCGCACCGGCCGGTCCCAATGGAATCCGTCCCGGCTGAAACCGAGGTGCAGCTCGGTCATTTTCGGAAACCGTCCTTCCTCGCTGATGCGGTTGTTTGGGCCGAGATGAATGTAAAACATGCTGATCAACAAGCTCTCGTAGGCGACGGCGGTGAGACTGTAGAGTTGCGGATCGTCGCCGACCTCCGGGTCGGGAGAGTCAAGCCGGTCGGCATTCACCCAAAAAACCGAACGGTCAAAGACGCCTTCTTCGAGAAACTCCGCACTCTCCGCATAATCGCGGGCGCGACCCCGCGCGGTGTTGCGCTTGATGCTGTGAACCCAAACGTCCCGGAATGGATTGTGAAAAAACGAACAATAATCGGCCGCCATCCCGGTCTCCACCCCTTCGCACCATTCGAGCGTGTCGGCGGATGTGTGAAGCGTGTGACTGCGCCCCGGGCGCTGGGTGAGAAACTTGAAACGGCGGTCTCCTTCCTTGCCGTCAAGATCGAGCCAAAGGCTGTTGTCCCACCCCGCGGCTTCGCCGCCAGCCGGCAGAATGAGATTGCCCCGGCCGTTCCCCAAATCCGGACGCTTCCAGTCGAAGCCGTTCCGGCTGGTCGCGAACGCCAGCCCGCCGCGCCAGCCGGCCGTGTACCACATTTTGAAAAGCTGGTCGACCGGATCAAAGAAGACTCCGCCGTGCCCGAGGTAGCAAACCGCCTCGTACTCACCCTCGGATCCGCTGGTGGGCGCCAGTTCGGCGGGCGTCTCCGGCTGGAGCACCGGATTGTTCCCGTAATCCCGCGGGCGGTGGAAGGTTCGCTCCAGATCGGTTCGCTCGATCAAAAAATCATCCACGAACAACTGCCGGCCGACATCGATGGGAACCGCGGCGGGCCGTTCTTCGAGGTAGGGGATTGGCATCGGCGCATCCGATGCCGGATCGCGCCCGGCGGGCGGCCATTCCCTGGGAAGGCGGATTCCGTTGTAAAGAAGCTCCCCCGTGGTCCGGCGCACCGAACGCAACGTTGTTCGGCTCAAATCCAACGCGTCTCCCGTTTCCGGCGCATCGTTCACCGCACGTTCCCAATCGACCGACTCCCGGTCCGCCAGCGCAACGTAGCGGTGGCCAACCGCCGTCCGGAACGTGATCCGGGCGGCGGGACGCGCCCGGTGTTCAACCACCCGTTCGCGGGTCACCGTAAACGGGATCCCGTATTTGGCGGATAAATACAAGCCGACCTCATTTCGCTCCTCCAAGGTGAGGACGCGATCAAAAACGAGCATCTCCGCGATGTCCCCCTGCCAGAATGCTTCCGGAACATTGCGCGTGTCGGAACCGATCCTGACGCGGCGGCTGTCGGCCGGGCTGGTTCTGCCCGGCGTTTGAAACTGGTCGGTGGCGCCCGTCGCTTCCCCATTGAAAAAAATATCCACCCTGCCTTGGGCGTAATCGACGACCGTCGTGTCAATCGACCACTCTTCGTCACGGCGCGCCCCGCCAACCACGGTCTGGAACGGATCGTCGTCGAGGCGGCGGCCGCGGAAGCGGTGGTCGGCGTGGACGCGGGCGAAGTCCGCCCGAATCTTTCCGGTGCTGTCGCCGGTGCTGATGCGAAGGTAACTCTGGGCGCCTCCATCGCGGTTGGCCCCAACCCCAAAGAAGGTCAACCCGGCGAGGTCGTTGGTCAACGCCAGCGCCTCCGGCGACGTTGTGTCGAGGGAGGCTTCGTCGAACCGGACCGCCGGACGTCCACCGATCGCATCGGGAACATAGCCGGGCCGCAGACCTCGCCAGGGAGCAAACACGATCCCGCCGACCGTGCTTCGCCATTCTTCGACCCGGTCGCCGTCGATCCGAAGATGATCCGAAGCCGAGGCGTCCAGGTGCAGCCGGAGACCCCCGATTCCCGGCAAACCCGCATCGGCGCGCGCAAGCGGGGGCGTTTCGGTCGTCATCTCAACCACCCGGTACATTGTGCCTTCGGGATCGGCAAAATGGACACTGGCCACTCGGCCGGTCCCTTCGACGAGGGGGTTGGCCAATCTCTCCCAAGTTTCGCCATCGTCCGAACGAAAGAGACGGTATTCGCCGGTCTCCCGCGTGGGAAACTCAATCTCCAGGACGGGAGCGATCCGTTCGATGGTCAGGGAATCCGGAGAGGGTTGGAAGGGCAGCT
>PXDC01000508.1 GCA_003565135.1 Verrucomicrobiota bacterium | reverse complement strand
CCGCTGGGACTCGGACCGGTAAACACCAGGCGCACGCCGGGTATGCCTTCTCCCTCCTCGTTTTCCACCACGCCACCGATAGTGATGCCTCGCTCCAGATGCGCCGTGTATTCGGAGGGAACGTCGTCCGGTTCGTCCCTCTGATAAGCCGACCAACTGACGTACCGCGCCACGTAGCCATCTCTGCTCAGGGTTATGCGGTAATAAAACCCCGACAGAAGGTCCGGCACCTCCAGGACGCACACGCCTTCCGTGTCGGTCAGCAATTCCTCCCCTGAAGCCTGCACCAGCACGCCTTCCAGCGGTGCGCCCGTATCCGCGTCGCGGACACGAAAGAGAAGCTCCCGCGGGCCGGAGATTTCCTCGGACGACTCCGCCGGCTCGACGACCGTCTCATGGGGCGGCTGAATCACCGTGCGGGCGTCGGTCAAACCGAATACCGACAACACCCCGAGCAATACGATCGCCGTCGCCGACCACCGGGAATGCTTTCTGAACGCGGCGATCATGGTGATGCGGCGGGCCATCTGATTCCGGTCCTCCAGAATTCCCACCATGCCGGGAAGGGCCGGCGACCGCGGCATGAGTTCCAACATTCGAATAATCGCGGCGCCATAGGAACGATTTTCATCGTCGCCCGCGCGCGACAACGCGAGTTCATCGCAGGCCAGCTCGCGGTCCGTCGCCATTCTGCGAAATCCGTACCACACCACCGGATTGAACCAGTGCAGGACCTTCAGGAATGTCGCCAACCAGTGGGCGGCCACATCGCGACGCTTCACGTGGGCGAGTTCGTGGAGGAAAACACAACGCAGCTCATCGGCGCTGAACGCACTGGAAAGGCCCGTTGGAAGAAGGATGCGCGGACGACCTATCCCGCAGACCGCCGGGCTCCGCACCGCATCGGTTTCCAGCAACCGGATGGCGCCGTTTAGATTGAACGCGCCTTTGCACGCTTCGAAAACGCTCAGTACACCGGCATCGACCACCGGTGTCGCCCTCCTCAGGCGACGGGAAAAACGGACGCTCTGGACCAAAATCCTTCCCCCCAGGAAACCAACGCCCGCCAACCAGAGGCCGGCCAGGAGCAAGGGCCAGCGCTTCGCGGCCGAGGCCGCGGGGCCGGTTACCGGTGATGCCGTCGCCGCCATTGACGTTTCGCTTGCCCTCGCCGAAGTCGGGGACGCCATAACCGGATCGAATCTCTCGATGGGAGAAACATCCCAAGGCGCCGAGCCCTGATACGCCGATTCAGTGGACACCGCGGGCACCGCTTCGGCGGGCGGTTCGATTACCGCATTTTCCAACGCCGCCTGTCCGGGGGCCGGAGTGGCCCCACCGCCGCCGATCGCCGCGACATTAAAAATACTGACCGGGCTTTCCGGGGAATACGGGACCGCCAGGCGGATGACCACCACCACCCACAGGGCGTATTTCCAACGGGCGGTCAGGCGATTCCGGAAAAGCCATTGCACCGCCAGTACCAGGACCACCAGCACGGCGGCCTGCCAGGAGGTACGCAAGAGCCAGACAACAAAGGTTTCGAGGTAACTTTCCATGTCATTTCTCCTTCTCTTCGAGTATGCGTTTTAAACGTTCTATCTCGTCCTGGCTGAGATCGGCTTCCCGGACCAGGTTCAACAACATAGGCCCCGGTTCTCCCCCGAACACCCGTTGGGCAAAGGAGCGGCTTTCCCGCCGAACGCACTGCTGCATGTCAATGGCCGGATGGTACAGGTACCTCTTTCCGTCCGGAACGGTCTTCAACGCCCCTTTCTTAACCAGGCGGTCGAGCAACGTCCTTACGGTGCGCGAGCGCCACTCCTTCTGGGCGGAGAGAACTTCGACAACCCGGCTGGAGGAAACGCCCGGCTCTTTCCAGACCAGGTTCATCACCTCCCACTCGGCGTCCGATATCTTGATGGATTTCATGGGCGTACTTGCAGTGTTGGAAACAACACTTGCTACACTTGTAGCACTTGGCAAGATCAATTTTTCTCAAAATGTTTGGAGGCGGCGAACGGGCATGGAACGGTTTTGGGATTGATCGGATCCCGTGAACGGGAAAATACTACAACATGCCGCATCGGAACGCCCTACTTTCGGACTGAACCACTTGCTCAATCATTTTATGCCCAATATTGAAATCCCCCCCGGTAACGTCGGCCGGTTTGCTGCCGTTCTTTGCTTATTGTCCGGCGTGACACTCTGCTTCGTTCTGCTGGCGCCCGTGACCGGCGCGTCTTCAGTCACGCTCGAAGAGTATAACTTGCGCTTCGAAAGCCCCGAACATCCCTGGGTGACCATGGACCTGGAGCGTTTCGAAACCGATGCTAAATTTATGGTCAGACGCGCCAGGCCGGAGGTTTGGATTATGGTCATACCGGAAATCGTGGGCATGGAGGACGCTTTAGATACAACATTCCTGGGCGAAGTCGTCCGATCGAACCTCTCCAGCCTCGGGCATGGCACCACATTTGGGCCGGTGGAACAGATGAGCGTCATGGGTATTGCCGGTGAGGCCATGAATGCGAGGACCCGGGCGGGCGGGGCCGATCTGCACTATAATTACTGGTACGGGAGCCACAATGGTCTGATGTTTCAAGTGGTGGCTTTTGGCGATCCTGATGACGCCGACGAGGTATATCGTGCGCATCGCGCCTTCCTGACCGGGATGGAGTTGATTGATCCGGGAAAGATTTTTACGACAACGGGCGAGTTGATTGAGGAACCGGTGGAACGCCATGAGGACGGGTTTCGCCTCGTGTTCGACCGTTCGGAGTGGATTTATTCGGAAGCATTGGCGGAGGAGTTCCCGGCCGCCGCCTTCACAGCGCGGTCCATTTACGGGGCACAGCTTCAGGTGGTGCGTCTCGACCTGGCGGAGCCAATGGCGGAAATGAATGCGATCATCGAAGGATTGCTTTATGTGCAGGACATGGTTCTGGAGGATCAGGAAGTTCTGTTGAATCGTGATACCACCGCGACGGAGGGCACCACGATTCGGGAGATTAAACTGCGGATACCGGGCGGGACCGACTCAATACACGACCATTATCGCATCATCAAGCGGGACGGACGGATCTGGATGATCAATACCTGGATCGAAGAAAGCCTGATAGACGAGCATTGGCTTCCCGATGCGACCCTGGAAAGCATGGAGTTGATTGCGGAGGCTGAACTTGCCCCAGCCGAAACCTTTTCTGGCGCTCGCCGGGCGGCCAAGTGTCAGATTCTCAATAAAATCGGGCTTTATTATTTCACGCGCGACGACTTCGATACCGCCCTGGCCTATTTTCGCGTAGCCGCCGAGCTGGATCCGGAGAACGCTTATGCCGCCGGCAATATCGTTCATTCACATTTTATGAACGAAAATTACGAGGAGACGATCGCGAAGGCGAAATATTACCTGCACCATTTTCCTGAGCACAACGACCTGTGGCTCGATAAGGTTGACGCATTGCGGGCTCTGGAACGGACGGACGAAATCGTCCCGATCTATGCGCAAATTTTTGCCGAGGGAATGGGGAGTGACTATTGGCTCGGTGAGTATCTGCACCATCTTGTCGAAGAGGCTCGATTGACGGAAGCCCGTGAGGTGATCGAACGTGAGGCGGATCGAGACCCCTCCATCTTCCGACGAAGGTGGAAGGCGGAGATTTTAAACCTGTCCGGTGAGTTTGAAGCGGCGGAAAAGGAACTGTCGAATCTGGGGGAACAGGAGGGGTGGAGTTCCATTCTCTTCGGGGATATGGTTGCCCTGTATGAAAGTTACGGTGAATTTGAGCAAGCGCTGGCCTGGATTGAGCGCCAGGAGGAGCAGATCGGCGTCAGCTACGATAGCTCAATGACGCGCGGGCGTATTCAATTGGAACGCGGCCTCTACGACGAAGCCCACTCCGCCTTTGAGATGGCCTTGCGGCAAAGGCCGCGCGATCCCTTGGCTCAGGAAGCGCTCGACCATGTTAACAGTTTGATGCCCTAACCGGAATGGCACTCTCGCTTATGGTCGTTCTCCGTAACGACTCTTTGGCTCAAAAATCGAAACGAGAGACGTCCGGGACGCGCCCGGGTCGACACTTTTGCAGGCGTCGCTACGATGAGTGCCCTTATCCGAGCGGCATTCGCCCTAACCAATAACGGATCCAATCCGGCGAGGCCGGTACCAAAAAGGGGCACCACTGGAGGGCGTGGCTCCGCCCGCGCCGCATTCCGCTCAAGTCGTATCCCTATTTCCCATTCGAAACCCCTCCGGCGGCAACGGCGGAGCGTTGCCCTCCAGGAAATCTTGAGCGTTTTGCGCAAGAATTCAGAAATAAGGGACCAATCCTAATCGGTCGCAATCCTGGCTCAGTCAGGCCTCGGACCAAGCGGAGCAACCGATGGCAGTCCACTGGCCATCACGCTGTTGTGCGCAAACGTCTTGTGGTTCCGGGGGTGGGGTCGGGATTAAGATTAGGATTAAGATTAAGACTATGACAACAACCATTGGGATTCCGCCAGCAATGACATTGGGAGATCCAAATCATCTCGCCCGATGATCGCCAAAGTGACCGAAAAAAACTATTGACCAAACTACCTGGGTAGTATTAATCCGGTCGTAGATATGACTCAATCCGCTCCATCCCGCCTCGGCGATCTTCAGTTGAAGATCATGAAACGGCTCTGGGAGAAAGGTGAATCGACCGTAGCGGAGGTTCACCAGGCTCTCTCCCAGGAAAAGGCCCACGCCTACACCACCATCGCCACGATGCTTCGAAAGATGGAGGAACGCGGCCTGGTGAGCCACCATGTGGAGGGACGCACCTTCGTTTACCGCGCGGCGGTCCGCGAGGGAGCGGTCAGCCGCCGGATGGCGGGGGATATGCTCGACCGGCTTTTTGAAGGCAGCCTGGCCGACATGGTCAGCCACCTTCTCACCTCCCGCGAGGTCAGTCGTGACGAACTCACTCGCCTCGAACACCTCATTGCCGAAAGGAAGAAAAAGAAATGAACGCATCCCCCGACCTCGGATTCTGGAGCGGTCTGTTTACGACCCTCGCCCTGCAAACGGTCTGCGTCGTCGCCGTGACCGCCGCCGTATGCCATTTCGTCGGTTCCGCCCAATGGCGCCGGACTTTCTGGCGGGCTTGCGTGGTGTCTCTGGTTTTACTGCCGGCCGGAGAACTGACCGGGATCGGCCGCGGGCTGACGGAATGGACGGCGAAGAGATTTCTTTCCGGGGGAGCCGAAAGGGTTGCCGAGGTCACTCCGGCGGGACACCGCGGCGCACCCGACTTCGTGGTCACCACCTCCGATGTGCCGGCCACGGATCAGCATGGTGCCGGACATTCGCCTGCATCTGAATCGACGCCGGTGTTGTGGCCGGGGTTTGTCTGGCTGGCCGGCACTACGGTTTTCCTCTTGCGCCTGGTGATCGCCCGGGCGCTTTGTTTCGGATTTCGCCTGCGTAATCGCAGCGCGCCTCCCGGCGCGGCCGCGGCCGTGGCTTCCCTTGCACGCATGATGGGAATCAATCGGCGTATCCGTATTCTGGAGTCAGGAGGATTGAACGGGCCGATTGCATTCGGGTCGCTGAAACCCACGATCGTATTGCCCGAAGGATTTGAGAATGACTTCAGTCCGAAACAGCGCGAGGCGATGCTCGCGCACGAACTGGCGCATCTGGCCGGTCGCGATCCGTTGTGGCATTCGCTGACGGACGCGGCGGTTGCGTTGCTCTGGTGGAATCCGTTCGTCTGGTGGGCGCGACAACGCTTGCGGGTGGCGAGCGAACAGTGCGCCGACGAGGCCAGCGTGATCGTTCCCCGGGGACCCGAAGCCCTGGCCGAATCGCTGGTGCTGTTGGGAGGGCGGCTCAACCGGACGGAGTCTATCGCCGGACTCGGGGTTGCGGGCGAGTTTCGCTCAAACCTGGGCCGTCGCGTCGAACGTTTGCTGAACGACCGGCAGCGCATCACCTGGAAGCCGGTCAAGGCGCGCAGTCGCCTGTTGACGGCGTTCCTGGCCGGCGCGGCCGTCCTCGCCCTGACATTCGCCGGAGCACTGTTCCCCGGAACCGGGGCCGCGGCTTCCGATGCCAGGCCGTTGGGAGAGTCGATCCGTTCCTCCTGGCAACAGTCGGCGTCCGCACTGACCCTGGCGTCCCTGGAACGTCCCGGTCGTGTGCAACGGCCGACGGTAGCGTCTGGAACATCCACCGAGCCGCCGGCGGATCGGTCCGGTGAAGGTGCCTCGGGGAGGCCCGTTGACTCGGAAGCCACGGCGAGGCAAGTCGAGGTCTCCGCCCACTTTATTGAATTATCGAACTCGGCGGATATTCGGATGTGGTTGCTTGAATTCGGGAGCGATTTTGAGATTGTGGACATCGGGTCTGAGTTGACCGATCATGACGGGGCGTCGCTCGAAGGTATCCCGAATTCGTTTGTCCGCCGCCTCACCGGAACCGTATCCACCTCCGATCTTGTTCCCGGCCTTCGGGAAATATCCCGAACGACCGGAACGGACTTGTTAAGTTCACCAAAAGTCGTCGTCTTCTCCGGCCGTAAGGCCTCCATTCAGGTTGTCCAGGAAGATCCGGAAGGCGTTCCAAACGGGGTGATCACCGATGTCGTTCCGACGGTGGACGAGGGTCGCGGTGTCATCCGCCTGACGTTGACAGCCTCGGTTATCGAAGCCGTCGAAGAAGCACCCGAAACCGGCTTTCGTTGGCCGTGGCGTCGCGGAGGGGCGGCCGGTGGTTCCGGCCAGGAGGAGGCCGGCGCCGAACGGCGGTATCGTGTCCGGCAAGTGAGTCTGAGTGACTTTGAACTGCCGTTGGGAAAGAGCGTCGTGTTACATGGAGTCAGGGGCGACGCCTACGAACGCGAGCGGGACCTTTATATCTTCGTCACCCCGAGGCTGGTCGAGGAACAGGGAGCCGTCGAGGAAGGAACCAACTTCACCGAGGACCGCTGATGGAAAACCGATTCGGCACTGTGGAAAAGGACCGAGTCCCCAACAAGGCACCAAGACGAGTGAATCCAGGATTCCTCAACGCGTTCGTCGTTCCCAGCGGCGGCGGGCTTG
>PXDC01000163.1 GCA_003565135.1 Verrucomicrobiota bacterium | reverse complement strand
CGCCGCCATGAAAACCGGATCCGCCGCCCGCTACGGCCACGAGAAGAACGATTCCTCCCGCAAGATCGCGGCCGAAGGGATCGAAGGGCTCAAGGAGGTCTCCGGCACGCTCGACAATGTTATGGCCGAACTCACCGGCGGGATCCAGTCGGGCATGGGCTACCTCGGCGCCAGGAATCTGGAGGAATTGCGCACCAATGCCCGTTTCATCCGCATAAGTGCCGCCGGCCTCAGGGAAGCCTCTCCCCACGACGTGGTGGAAGTCGCCACCAAGAAGAATCCCGGCGGCGACGAGCGCGCCTGAACCGATTACCCGGCGGTCGCGACGTTCAATTGACCAGGGCGAGATCGGACGCCGGGTAGGTCGACGCAAGGACCTGCTCACACAAGTCCCGGGGCGATTCCAACGGGACCATGTGACCGCAATCCGGCAGGCAAACCAATTTCGACCCCGCAATGCGCCGGTGCAGCAACTCGGAGTGCGCCGGATGAATCAACACATCACGATCACCGTAGATGACCTTGGTACGGCACGTGATCCCGGACAAAGCCTCCACGGTGTCGTGCGTCACGCAGGCGTGGAGCTGTCCCCGCATCCCTTCCGCGGTTTGCGGGTTCTCAATCACCCGCTGAATCCCCAAACGCACGTTCTCATCGTCCTCCAGGAATCGGTTCCCGAACAACGAAGGCATGGACGCTTTCGCCACAAGGGCCTTGTCGATGTTCGCCGCCATAAGTTCGTAACGCGCCTGCAAAAACTTCGACGCGACCTTGTCGAGCCTGGCGAACGAAGAAACAAGAAGCAGGTGGGCCACCCGGCGCGGACAACAAAGGGCGATGTGCTGGGCAATCGCACTGCCCATGGAATGGCCGAGGACAACGGCATTGACCACCCCGAGCCTGTCCAGGCAGGCGCAAACATCCCGCGCCATTTCCCGCGTGGTGTACAACTCACTGGGCTGGGGACTTTGACCGGCTCCGAGATTGTCGATAGCCAGAACATGCATATCGGCATTATGACTTTTCATTTCCCGGATAAGGGGACGCCATAGATTGAGATCCGCCGTGTAGCCTCCGATCAGAACCAGCGTGCTCTTTGCCCTCCGGGAACCCGTATCGATCATTTTGTAGTAGAGCGCATTCATCGAATCTCCATATTCGGAACCGAACTGTTTCCGCCGCGAAAAAATTGTAACATTAATACCAATACAATTCAATAGCTGATTTCATCATTTCGTCAGCTTCAAAACGCTATCAACCGCTCCAACAAAGCCCTTCGTCGTTATGGCAAAATTCGATCACCAAATAACAAACGGTGCGTATCGCGATTGCCTGAACCGCTTTAAACTCAGGCCCAATCCGGCAACGCGGAAAGCTGAAAAAAGTGCTTACCACGTAAAACAAACCGGACAAAGCGAAGGGCGGGAATGGCAAAGAATGTCGATTTCGATCTCCCGGTTACCGTATGCGGCATACGGTTCCGCAATCCGTTTTATGTTTCCTCCGGCCCGACGACAATGACCGTCGACCAGCTGGAGAGAATACGGAACTCCGGCTGGGGCGGGGCGAGCCTGAAACTCACGGTATACCCCCTTCCCTACATCAACCGCGTACCGAGGTACGGGTATTATCCGGACGAACACCTGCTGACATTTACCGCCGAAAAGCGATTGATCCTCGACGAGCTTTTACGGTTGATCGAAGCGGGAAAAAAACGCGCCCCGGAGTTGGTGCTGTTTGCCAACATGACCTACGCGGGGGACGAGGGGCCGGCCGGATGGGTCAGGATGGCCCGGGAATGTGAAGCCGCCGGGGCGGACGTGATCGAGCTCAACATGTGCTGCCCGAACATGTCGTTCAACGTCGAGATATCGGGCCGGGAGACCGGGGGTCCGAAAACCGGCGCCAGCATGGGCTCCAACCAAAGCGTCGCGGCCGAAGTTGTGACGGCTGTTCGCCGTGCCATCAACATCCCGTTGTTCGTCAAACTCACACCGGAAGGCGGCCACATCGCGGATATCGCGCTCGCCGCCTTCGAAGCCGGTGCGGACGCCGTCGGGGGCACCGCGAACCGGCTGGGTATTCCTCCAATCGACCTGGAACAACCGACCCGGTCCATGTACCACCTCCAGAAGGAAGTGGGCATGGCGTGCCTGAGCGGTGACTGGCTTCGACCGTTGGCCTTGCGGGACGTTTTTGAGATGCGTCGACGGGTCGGACCGGACCGGGTGCTGACCGGGGTCGGAGGGGTGAGCGAATGGAAGGATGCGGTGGAAATGGCGATGTGCGGCGCCGATCTGGTCGGATCTTGCGCCGCGACCATCGTCAAGGGATTCGGATTCATGCCGGAGTTCATCGAAGGGGTCCGGAAATACATGAGGGAAAAAGGCTACGGAACCTTCCGGGAAATGAGGGACCTGTTGATTCCCGCCATCCGTTCCGCCCCGGAACTGACGATCTACGAGGGACACGCCAGGATGAGGGAGACCCGTGCGGTCGCGCCCTGCACCCACGCCTGCCCGAACCTGGTCCCGGCTCAGGGCTATGTCCGCCGGGTGGCGGAAGAGCGCTTCGAGGAGGCCTACCAGTTGATCATGTCCCGCTCGCCGCTCCAGTCGATCTGCGGCAAGGTATGCGATCATCCCTGCGAGTCCGCCTGCACGCGGGGTCTCAAAGATGAACCGGTGATGATCCGGGCGATCAAGCGATTTGTCATCGAGATGGCCGAACGGGAAGGCTGGCGCCCGGGACTGCTCGACGATCGGGCCGCATTCAACAGCCGGGCCGTGGCCGTGATCGGGTCGGGACCGGCGGGTCTCGCCGCCGCCTACGACCTGGCGCGGGCGGGTTACGCGGTGACGGTGTTCGAAGCCTCGGCAAAGCCGGGGGGGATGATGCGCTACGGGATCCCGGCCTTTCGCCTGAACGACCGGGACATCGACAAGGAAATCGACCTGTTGCGGGATCTGGGTGTCACGTTCAAAACCGGGCGGCGACTGGGGCGCGACTTCACCCTCGCCGACCTGAAACGAGAGGGATTCGAGGCCGTTTTCCTCGGATTGGGCGCGCAGAAAAGTCTGCGCCCCGACCTGCCCGGTCTCGTTGGGGACGGCGTCTGGAACGCGGTCGACCTGCTTCGCGATGTCCGTTCCGGAGAAAAACCCGATCCGGGCAGTCGTGTGGTGGTGGTCGGCGGCGGCTTCACCGCAATCGACGCGGCCCGGACCGCCCGCCGCCTGGGAGCGAAGGATGTTTACATCGCGTACCGACGAACCCGCGACGAAATGCCGGCTTCCCGGGAGGAGGTCGCCGAAGCCGAGGAGGAAGGTGTCCGCCTGATGTACCAGGTTGCGCCCGCGGCGGTCGAGCGGGATGCCAACGGGGCGATCCGATCGGTCCGGATGCACCACTTCGTCATGGAAACCACTCGGGATGCATCCGGCCGGAAACGACCGGTGGAAGTCGCCGGCACCGAGTTCGCCCTTGAAGCGGATACCCTCATTTTCGCGGTCGGCCAGCGCACCGAATGCGATGATCCGGATCAACCGGAATCCGGAGGATTCATCCATGCCGACCCGCAGACGGGAAAAACCTCGACGCCCTGGGTTTTCGCCGGAGGCGATTGTGTGTCCGGTCCCGGCAACGTCATCGGAGCCATCGCCATGGGCAAACGCACAGCCGCCGCCATGGACCGCGCCCTGGCGGGAAACGATGCTTTTCTTCCCCTCGATCCGCACGGCATCGAAACCGACAAGGACTCCGTGCTGGTTCGGTACGGATCCGAGCCGCGCGCGTGGCGCCCGGCCCCGGACAAGCGATCCCCGGACGAACGGGTGCACGATTTTGATGAATACGTACCCTCCCTGACCCGGGAGGAGGCCGTTCGCGAGGCATCGCGATGCATGGCGTGCGGTTGCGGCGCCGGATGCGAGCTCTGCGCTCAATCGTGCAAAGTCGCCGCTTACGAAGTGGACGGCAACGGGCGGATTGTCCTGGACGAAAGCATTTGCGTGGCATGCGGCGTCTGCGTGCAGCGTTGCCCGAACCAAATGATCCAAATGATCCAGGTGTCGGAAAAACCCATCTGATCCATGTGCAGGGAGAATCACCGAAAAACGGCAAAGACTACCATGAAAGAAAGCGTCCGTATTGGCATTGTGGGTTCAAAATTCGCGGCTGATTTTCACGCCGACAGCTATCGCCGGCACCCGCGGGCGGAGTTGGTGGCGGTGGCGGCTATCGATAACCTCGAACCCTTCGCAAAAACCTGGAACATTCCGGCCACCTACTCCGATTACCGGCGGATGCTGTCCGAGGAGCAACTCGACCTGGTCTCGGTGTGCGTCCCCAATTTCCTGCATGCAGAGGTCACCCTGGCGGCCGCCGAGGCCGGCTGCGACATCCTGTGCGAAAAACCCCTCGCCACCACGTCGGCCGATGCCCGCGGAATGCGGGACACCTGCCGCAAGCGCGGCGTGCGCCTTTTCTACGGCGAGGACTGGTGTTTTTCACCGGCATTGCGGCGGGCCCGGGAAATTGTCGAGGAAGGCGGCATCGGCCGCCCGCTTTACATCAAGGCAAAGGAGTGCCACAACGGGACCCACAGCCCGTTCGCCAAGGACAAGCGAACCTGCGGTGGGGGAAGCCTCGTGCACCTCGGTATTCATCCGGTGGGATGGGCCCTGCACCTCCTGGGCGACAGCGGAGCCAACAAGGTTGTCGAAGTGGTGGGCCTGTGCACCGGAGGCCTGAACGACAACTTCGTGCACCACGACAACAGCGGGGAGGATTTCGGGCTGGGGGTCATGCATTTTGAGAACGGAGAGTACTGCCTGGTCGAAGGCAACTACATCACGATCGGCGGTATGGACGACAAAGTTGAGATCTACGGGACCGAGGGAGTGATAAAGACGGACCTGACATTCGGTTCGCCCCTCTCCGTGTACAGCCGTCCCGGGTACGAGTACTGCATTGAGAAGGCGGAAACGACCGCCGGCTGGACCAGGCCGGCGGTGGACGAATTTCTCAATCTCGGTTACGTCGACGAACTCGCCTACGTCGTTAACTGTATCCTGGAAAATCGCGCCCCGGACTACTGGGCGGGAGGTGATCTCGGCGTCGCCTGTATCGAAATTATTGAGGCCATGTACCAATCGAACACAACGAGAAAAGCCGTACAGGGACGATGGGGTTAGGCATTGAAGTGCCGGCACTGCCACGGTTGAATCAGGAAGGGAAAACATGACCGAAGGAGCAAAACAGTACGAGGGAAGGCGGATTCATCCCGACCGCCTCCGCCGGTTCTCGGTCCGGGTGATGGAGCGCTGCGATCTGTCCCGTTCCCAGGCCGAAGAAACCGCGGAGGTGCTGGTGGCGGCGGACGCCTGGGGCGTCTTCACCCATGGCACCCGCCAGCTCGTGCCGCTTATGAACAATGTTCGCCAGGGAGCCATCGACGCAAAAGCCTCACCCCAGGTAATTTCAGCCGAAGGGGGCTGTGCCCTGGTGGACGGGCGGAATGCCATGCCTATGGTCAGTTCCCGCCTTGCCATGCGGACCGCGATCGGCCTCGCCCGGGAGGCCGGCGCAGCCTACGCCGGGGTTCGACACAGCAATCATTTCGGAGCCGCCGGGTATTACGCCATGATGGCGGCCGAAGCCAAAATGATCGGCATCGCCATGAGCAACGTGGACGTGTGTATGAGCGTTCCCGGCGCGGCCGGGCCGGTTATCGGAACCAATCCGATCGCCTACGCGGTGCCGGCCGGTCGGGAAAACCCGGTCTTCCTGGATATTGCCACCAGCGTGGTGGCGGTGAGCAAGGTGTTTTCGGCAAAAGCGTCCGGACAGCCGATTCCTCCCGGCTGGCTGGTGAATGAGGAGGGCCATTCGAGCACCGATCCCAACGACTATCCCGAGCACGCGACGATCCTGCCGATGGCCGGGCACAAAGGCTATGGCATCGCCCTGTTGATCGAAGTGCTTTCCGGGGTCCTCACCGGTTCTTCGTTCCTCGGCGGGATCAAGAGGTGGGTGGACGACGACCCGTTGCCGGCCGATCAGGGACACGCCTTCCTCGCCATCGACATCGAGCGGCTAATGCCGCTGGCGTCGTTCACTGAGCGCATGGAAGCGATGGTCTCCGAAGTCCGCTCGGCCCGAAAAGCAGGGGCGTCCGGACGAATCTTCCTGCCGGGTGAAATGGAGTGGGATCGCCGCTCGGAAGCCTACCGGAACGGCCTGGCCCTGCCGGATTTTGTTATTGAAAACCTGGTCCGGGTGGCGCGCGACACCGACTCCACCGGGGCATTGGATTTCGCGTTCGACATCCGCAAGCCACAATAACCCGTTGCCGGCGCGGGCAATACCCGGGATCAGCAGGCCGAACGCCCCCTTACAAACGACTCCCTGGTTTTTCTCCCGCGCCGCTTCGCCAATACCGGACCGGCAGCAGTCCCAGCGCCGCGACGGCCAGCTGACCGGCCGCGAATAGGAGGAGCCAGCGAAAACCGCCGTCCATGAAACCGTAGCTGTGCAGGCCGATGCCCAGCATGTTGACTCCGAACCAGGACCACGCGGTGGCAATGTTGCCGCAGATGGCGAGAATCATCAGTCCGCGTTCCCGCACGAGTCCGCCCCAGCGGGCGTGAAGGATCAACGCGTTCCAGAGTACGATGATCAACGCCCCGTTTTCCTTGGGATCCCATCCCCAGAAGCGTCCCCACGACTGGTCCGCCCAGATGCCGCCGAGCAGCGTACCGACAAAGCTGAAAAGGATGGCAAAACAGAGAATGCCGTACGCCATGCGAGCCATGGACCGTGCGGTCGCTGCATCGAGGGTCCGGGTACCGACACCGCGAAGAACAAAGAGGATCCCGAGGAAACCGGCGACGAACGTCGACGCGTAGCCGAGGGTGATGACCACGACGTGAGTCGAAAGCCAGAAATTACTGTCGAGCACCGCCCGCATCATTTCCATCGTGTCGCCGCCGAGAGCCAGGTGGTGCGCGACGATCAGGGTGAGTGAACCGGTGACGGCCGCGACGGCGGCGCCCAATGCATTTCGCCAGAACCCCTCGAGAACCAGCCCGAGCACACACGCACCCCAGCCGACGAAAATGGCGGAAGAGTAAAGATTGGTCACCGGCGGCCGCCCTTCGAGGGCCATGCGGAAGAGCAGACCCGCCGTGTGAACCGCGAAGGCAACCAGCACCAACGCCACGGCGGACCGTCTCATCCATTGCCAACGGAGGGGCGCGCACCAGAAAATGCATATGCAGGTAAAAGCGACCAGGTACAAGGCGAGCGCCCGGTAAAACGGCGCCAGACGGTTGAACCGATGCTCCCTTTCGGCTTTGGCAACGTCAGACGGAACGCTGGCCTGCAAGTTGTCTCGATAATCCCGAACCAGTCGGTTGAAAGCGCGGACATCGCCCGTTCGATAAGCATCCGCCATCCCCGCGTAGGCGGTCAGCCCGGGGGCGACACCCTCCCCTCGCGCAACTCCGACGAGCGCATCCACCGTGCCCGACCAATCGCCGGAATCCGGCGGTTCCGGTGGCGGAACAATCAGGGGAGGTTCCAGCTCGGCCATGATGTCGAAGCGGCGGAGGTCGCGGAGCACGCGATCGGCAAGCGCGCTGTCGTAGGGTTCGCCGCGCTCCCTCGCCACAATCGCCCGGATCCCCGCCGGCGCGTCCTCGACGAACGCTTCCAGTTCCCTGCTCCATTCCGTCGCATTCTGCGGTTGCAACGTGTTCTGCAACCGCATGTACAATCCGGCGTTGCTCCAGAGCCGGACAACCGCCTGCTCGTAAGCATCCCGTTGCGCGGAATCCAGCCTCCCGGCCCGTCGCGCCTCCCGTTGCAGATCCTGCAAACGATGGAGGATCGCCGGCCAGGCAAAATGTTTGCCGTCGGTCCGCTGGTCCGGATCGGCGCCGGCGGAAAGATCGAGGAGCCCCTTGACCCCGGGATGATCCACGCGAAAGACCGGCCATTTGTTCGCTCTCTCCGGGGCCATCATCATCGCCATGAGCCATTCGGTGGCCGAAAGGACGTCGGGACGATCCCTCCGGCCCTTCCACGGGGCCACGTGCACAGTCTGCCTCTCACGCAATTGGAGAAGCGAATTCCTCGCAAGCGAATCCATAGGCTGAATACGCCCGTTCGCCACAATCGGCAAGCGGCCGAATTCATCGATCGCGAATCCCTCCTCGCCGGCTTCAGGCTGGAACACCGGAAGCGCGAGCCACACCGTTGCGGCCGCGGCGACAGCCACGGGCACCCGGATCCCTGGCGCACGCCATCCCCGGCGCAGCGCGGCGATCGAACCGAAATACGAATTATTTCTTCCCGTAGTAATCTGATTTGCGGTACTTTCACTGGAAGGATTCGTTTTTGATTCGGCACTTTCAGGAACGCCCGTTCCCGCGCCGGTTCCGGCATCCCGTCGCGCCCGTTTCCCTATAAACCCGAACAGGTGAAGCAGGAAGTGGCCGGACAATCCGGCGGCGACCAGGATGCACCCGAGGTACGGAGCAATCCAGGCCGGGTTGCGCACGACCAAAAAAATGCTGGTGCCGAGGTTGTCGTCCAGTTCATCCCGCCCCATCTGGTACTGATAGAAGGTGAGTCCTTCGTACCGCAGGGGTTCGTTCATCGAGATGTCGACCTCCCGCGTCTCGCCCTTTCCCGGATGGTGCAGGCGAATCCGGCTTTGGAAATTCCTGGGGATATCCGATCCGCGGTAAACCTCGTGGGTCGTCCGCAACAGGTGAACCTCAAATGGATGCTCCACCCGCTGATTGCGAAACGCAGCCTTCCAGGCGGCGCCGTCGACCTCGATTTCCTGCGCTTCCAGCCACGGCGAAAGCAGCCAGGTTCCGAACGAACGCCCGTCCCGTATCACCTCGACCGTAACGGCGGGAATGTTGCGGGCATTCAGTTCACGGGTTTCCGGAAGGGGGACGACAATAGCCCGGGCGCCGTCGCCGTGATCGGTTGCCGCCGGCCACGCGTCGCCTGTGACCGGTTCGTCGCGTTCGGCGCGATCGGCGACCAGGCGTGACACGTCTCCCTGCCGCCGGAACGCTTCCAGCATATCGGCCTTGAGCCGGCGGATGAGTTCGCGACGCAACGGTTCCAGCTTATCTGCGTCAAGTCGCTGCAAGGCCCCCGGCGGATCGTCCGTGTCGGTTGCACCGACCGCCGAAAGCGACGAGCGCCAGATATCGAGACGGGCCCGGCTGCCCTGCGCCACTTCGGCCTGGGCTTTCATTCCGGCCCGTGTCGCCAGACGCGCCTCGACCGACGCGAGCGCGGCGGAGACCCGTGCGCCCGTTTCCACCACCTCCGACCTCGTAAAGATCTCCGAATGGACGTGATAATCGATAATCCGGATCTCGAACGGCAGGCCGGCCGGCACGATTCGACGGCCGGGCGATAGCCCCTCACCGGAAAGCAAAACAAATGCATCGTCCTCCACAGCGGCACGGTGAAACACGAGTTCGTGCGCGCGGTGCATCTCCGAGTAACGCTTCGACTCGCCCTCCCTCAGGCTGAGGTAAGTTTCGCGCGAAAGCATATCGGTCATGAGCTGTCCGAGGATCAGCACGACAATTCCGAGATGGGCCAGGTGAATTCCCCATTTTCGCCACGACCAGGTAAACCTCAGGCTGTGGGCGGCGACCAGATTGATGACAAGTACCGTTCCCAGTAAATAACCGCCGGGAATGGGAAAAGGAAACCGATGCCCGAAGACCGTGGGCTCAAAAACAAGCCATTGCTTAAAGAAGCGTTCCTGCGCCTGGTAAAGCCCCTCGTCCACCTGCGCGATCGTTCCGATGAAAACCAGGATGATACTGGCGCAGAGAACGGTCACTGTAAGCCGCAAAGAGGCGATCGTTTGAAGGACTTGCCGCATTCGTCGGGTAATCAATAATGGTTCTCAATCGGCCGGCACGGCTTGACGACGGGTTGTCGCGGCGTAAAGCGGTTCCGGCAGGAATCCACTAATCGTCCTCCCTGCTCCCGGCGTCGATTTCGGCGAGGATCGGATCCGGATCGTCGTCGAACCTGGCCCGGCAATCGCGACAGCAAAAGGCGATCAAACGCCCCCCGTGTTCCACTGTCTGTTGCGGATCGACCGGGCGGCCGGACACGGGACATTTCCCGTTGACCGGATCCGCCGCGCCGGTCGCTCCCGCTTCCCCGGAGGAATCACCGTGTCCGAGATCAATCACGATCTCCGAAGCCTCGATCATCCGCTCGAGGTGCCGGATCTCTTCGCGCCACATTTCGATCCGGGCTTCGTCGCGAAGGCTCTGGTACAACGTCGCCAACCCTTCGTCGGTCACACCGGTTTGCCAGAGGTAGATTCGCCGAAGGCTGGACACGCGTTGAAGCGGCTTCAATCCCCCGTCGGTGATCTTGGTTCCGTAAAGATTCAGGTATTCGAGCCGCGGGAGCTCCGCCAGATGAATCAGGCCGGCATCGGAAACCTGAGTGTTGCTGAGATCGAGCCGTGTCAGGTTCTTCATCCGGCCGATGTGCTCCATCCCATCATCGGTGATTCGGCCGCGCCCGATGTTGAGGGTAACCATATTGGCCTCGACGGGAGCGAGCCGGGCCAGTTCCTCATCCCCGAACCCGGAATCCGGAGTAAGAAACGGAATCTCCAGCGCGTCCGATCCGCGCTCCACCCGTTGCAGCCGCACCCCCATCTCCGCGCCGAGTGTTTCCACCAACGACGCGATCTCATCCCATTCGCGCATGGGGACCGTGTCCTCTTCGGGCGTGAGATTCAGCTTCCGCTTCAAAACCCTTTCGATCACCGCCGTTTTTTCCAGGTCCCGCACCCGGGCATGTTCGTCCGCGCCGGACCGTACCCACCAGGTGATTATCGCGATCTCATCGGCGGTGAGTTGGGTCCTGTCCCTCGGCGGCATCCGTCTGTCGTCGTCGATCGGAAGCCGAAGACTCCGCGCAATCAAACCGGTATCGGGGCCGCTTTCGCCGCCTTGCACAAGCAGGTCATGGGAATCGAGGCGGAGGCCGCCGCGCTGCCGCTCCGGCCCGTGACAGCTCACGCAGCGGGTCTGAAATATCGGATCCACCAGGGCGGCGAAAACCACCGTGTCCCGGGGGTCGTCCGGAACCGCGACCGCTTCGGCCGGCACGCGCTCCGGCACCCCGATGAGCGATCGCAGGGCGTTCGGCATGTAAGCCGTCAGGTAATCCGAACCGTGCGTCAGCGACCCGCCGTAATGTCCCGCCCCTCCGAGGAACCCGGCCGTCACCAGCAACAGGGGATGGTACACAAACGACCATCCATGGGGTTTGTCGAGCGGACGGGTGATCTTCCACGCCAGCATCCAGATCGCGCCGACCGCTGTCAGCACACCGAGCCATCGGTGACGGAATAAAAGCTCTTCGGAATACCCCCCCGGCAGGGCGAGCAAAACGCCCGCCACAACCGCCAGCAACGCGGCCCCGGCGGCAAGCCAGGCCATGATGTAGGTGGCGTGATGCAGGAGTGCCGACCGGATAAACAGGTCCACCATCTCCAGTACCAGCAGGGCCACAAGAAAACCGATCGGCAGGTGAACGAGAACCGGGTGCAGCCGTCCCCCAAACCGAACCGCTTCGGGGATGACGTCGAGGGATACCGGCCACAACCCGAACGCGAGGAGAATGAGCGTGAGGAATCCCGCCAGACCCGCCACAAACCGGCCACCGCGGCGATAGGGACGTGCTTTTACGGAAGTCATCGACCGGTAAATGAGACGGCGGCCGAAATCATGTCATGACTCCCGTTACCGGATCCCCGAAGACATCGGTAAGCCGGAAGTCGCGGCCCTGATACCGGAAGGTAAGGTACCGGTGATCGATTCCGAGAAGGTGAAGGAGCGTGGCGTGGAAATCGTGGATAGAGACCGGGTTTTCAATCGCGTTGTAGCCGAGTTCATCGGTCGCCCCGTAGGTGGTGCCGCCGCGAATCCCGCCTCCGGCCATCAGCAGCGAAAAGCCCTTGATGTGATGATCGCGTCCGGTCCCCTGCGCCATCGGCGTGCGGCCGAATTCGCCGCCCCAGATCACAAGCGTGTCGTCGAGCATGCCGCGCTGCTTGAGGTCGGTGATGAGCGCGGCGCTCGCCTGGTCGACATAACCCGACGCAGCGGCCAGTCCGTTTTTGATATCGCCGTGATGGTCCCAACCGCGGTGGTAAACCTGGATGAAGCGAACGCCGCGCTCGGCCAGCCGCCGCGCCATAAGGCAATTGGACGCGAACGTCCCGTCGCCGCCTTCGGTTCCGTACAGGTCGAGGATATGCTGCGGTTCGTCCGAGAGGTCGGAAAGTTCGGGCACGCTCATCTGCATCCGGGCCGCGAGTTCGTATTGGGCGATCCGTGTGGCCAGGTCGGGATCGTCCACAACTTCGTTAAACTCCCGGTTCAGGTCCTTGACGTGCTTGACGACCTCCGACTGGCACTGGTGGGAAACGCCCGGGGGCGGGGAAACGTAACTCACGGGATCGCCGGCCGACTGGAATTTGACCCCCTGGAACTTTCCGGGCAGGAAGCCGGCCGACCACTGACGGGAGGAAATCGGCTGGGCCTGCCCCCCGCCCTCGGATGTCAGCACGATAAAACCGGGAAGGTTCTCGGTTTCGTTCCCCAGCGCATACAGCGTCCAGGCGCCCATGCTCGGACGTCCGGGAATGATCGACCCCGTATTCATGAACGTGTGGGCCGGGTCGTGATTGATCTGTTCGGTGACCATCGACCGGACCAGGCAAAGCTCGTCGGCCACGCCTCCGAGGTGGGGAAGAATCTCGGCCATTTCCATTCCGGATTGGCCGTAACGCCTGAAGGCGTAGTTCGGGGCCATGCATGTGAGTTCACGGCCCTGAAGCTGGGCGATCGGCTGGCCCTTGGTGTACGATTCGGGCATCGGTTCCTCATGGAGCCGGGCCAGGTCGGGTTTCGGATCGAACAGGTCGAGATGGGACGGCCCCCCCGCCATATACAGGTGGATCACCCGCCGGATTTTGGGCGCGACATGGGGCGGCTTGACCACCCCCCGCCACTGGCCGGGTTCGCCGGCGAGCCGGCCCGAGTTGAACAACGAGGCCAGGGCGATCGCGCCGATTCCCTTGGCCGCCTTGCCGAGAAAATGCCGGCGGTTGATGCGCTGGGCTGCTTCGAAAAACGGATTCATGGCTCTAGGGGAATTGGGATTAATACCGGACGAAGGTTTCCTGCAGATTCAGAATCGTTCGCGTGACCGCCGTCCAGGCGGCCAATTCGGAAACATCGAGTTCGGAAGGCCAGGTGTAAAGGCCGACCGCACCCAGCGATTCCGCGGCCTCCGGGTCCCCCCGATATTCCTCGCGCGCGCCCTCGAGAAGCCCGAGCAGCGTTTCGCGCTCCCGTTCGTTCGGGTTGCGCGAAACCGCCTGGCGCCACGCCCAGGCGACGCGCTCGGCGTCGCTGTCACCGTTCGACTCGGTGAGGATCCGCGCGGCGAACGCGCGGGCGGCTTCCACGTACGTCGGATCATTCAACAACGCGAGCGCCTGGAGCGGCGTGTTCGAATACGGACGTTCGGCGACGCATTCATCACGGCTCGGGGCGTCGAACGCCATCAGGCTGGGATGCAGGAACGTGCGCTGCCAATGGGTGTAAACACCGCGCCGGTACTGGTCCTCTCCCGTGCTGGGAACATACTCGCGTTTCGGGAAATTCAACTCGGCATAGTATCCCTCCGGCTGATACGGCATCACGCTGGGACCGCCGACTTTCGGCACCAGAAGGCCGCTGATGGCGAGCGCGTTGTCGCGAATAAACTCCGCCGCCAGGCGTTCGCGGGCCTGGCGGGCGTGCAGCCGGTTGTCGGGATCGACCCGTCGCAGCTTGTCCGGAGCCTGCGAGGACACCCGGTAGGCGGAAGAGGTCACCAGCAGCCTCACGATGTGCTTCACGTCCCAGCCGCTGTCGATAAACTCGAGGGAGAGCCAGTCGAGCAGCCTCCGGTGCTCGGGCCATTCGCCGCGGTTCCCGAGTTCGTCCAGGGCGCGGGACAGCCCGACCCCGTAGAATAGCCTCCAGAACCGGTTGACCATGGTTCGGGCGGTCAGGGGGTTTTCCGGATCGACCAGCCAGTCGGCGAGATCGAGACGATTCAGACGGCGCTCCTCCCCGTTTTCCGGTTGGGGAAGAAAATGGGGGACCGCGGGCTCCACCACCTCGCCCGAATCGTCCATCCAGTCGCCCCGCGGAAGAATCCTGATTTCACGCGGCTCCACGGCCTCGGTGGTCACGACCGAAAGAACGGATTTCTCAAACGCCTCCTTTCGGTGAGCAACAGCGGCTTTCCGCCTGGACGTCTCCCAGAGTTGCGTGGACTCGAAATAGTGCGCCAGCAACGCGCGCTCCTGTTCCTCGTCCCGATCGGCCGGGTCTTTCTCAAGGATGTCCGAAACCGGCCCGGAAATGCCGCGCGGATTCCCGAGAAATCCCGCGGAACCCCACCAGGCGCGCCCGTCGAGCTGGCCGAAGGCGATGCCCCGGACGGGCGTCCGGTGGTTCAGTCCGATATCGGAGGCCGTCACCTCCAGGCGGACCCAGCCGCCGGCATCGGGCAGGTCACCGGCGCGCTCCGCTTCGGAACCGTCCTCCGACGCCTCCGCCAGGACCGAATCGTCGCCCCACCGGACGCGGTGTTTCCCATCATCGCTTATCAACTCAAGCATGAGCCCGGCGGGCGGCTCTTCCGGATCGAGGTACACCCACGTGTAAATCCGGTCCCGCCGCTGCAACGACCGCGGCGGATGAAACCCGTCCGCGGCATGCCGCGCGAACCCGGCGCCGTTTTGCCGGCGGGCCTTTCTTCCCTCCTTTCGCTCCACGTTCCAGTTCTCGAGGCTTTCGGCGCCGCCGCCGGAGGCGCCGGTGACCAGCTGAATTTCCATGGCCTCTTCGCCGCGCACGACACGAGCCCGGGCGGCCAGCCAATCTCTGTAAGCACGCGACCAGGAATCGTGGTCCATTGCCTCGTACGCGGCAACCGCCTTCTCCGCCTCCGGCGGCGCAATCGTTCCGTCGCGTATTCGATCCAGTAATACATTGGCCGGCCGGGCCGACTTTTCGATCGCCGCTAGCTCCCGGTCGAACCCGTCCAGGATTTCGGTCTCATCATCGTCCGGAAGCAACAGTTTTGGCGGGAAATAGTCGCGGTCGCCGTCGGTGTAAACGCCCTGCTCGTCGATGTCGGCGAAAAAGGCGGCAAACGAATAAAAATCCTTTGCGGTGAATGGATCGAATTTGTGGTCGTGGCATTCGGCGCAGCCGACGGTCGAGCCCATCCAGACGGTTGACGTGGTCCGCACGCGGTCGGAAGCGTATTTGGCGAGGTACTCCTTCGCCTGGGCGCCGCCTTCGCGGGTCATCATGTTGAGCCGGTTATACGCGGTCGCTATGCGCTGATCGAGCGTCGGATCGGGAAGGAGGTCGCCGGCCAGTTGTTCCCGCGTGAACCGGTCGAAGGGCAGGTTGTCGTTGAAGGCGTCGATGACGTAATCGCGGTAGGGGGAGACGTGCGTCGCCTGGTCGCCGTGATAGCCCACCGTGTCGGCGAAGCGCACCAGGTCGAGCCAGTACACCGCCATCCGTTCCCCGTAGTGCGGAGAAGCCAGGAAACGTTCGACCATCCGTTCGTAGGCGTCGGGCGAGGTGTCATTGACGAATGCATCGACTTCGGCCGGGGTCGGCGGCAGGCCTCGCAGGTCGAAGCTGAGCCGCCGCACCAGCGTGTGCGGGTCCGCCTCCGGCATCGGCTCGACCCCCTCGTCCTCCAACCGGGCCAGCACAAAGGCATCGACCGGATTCCGGACCCAGTCATCTCTCTCCACAGCCGGGGGATCCGCCCTTTCGGGCGGAACGTAGGCCCAGTGCGGTTCGTACTCGGCGCCTTCCTCGATCCATTTCCGGATGGTTTCCACCTGGTCGGGTTCGACGGTCTTCCCGATGGCCTCCGGCGGCATGCGTTCCGCGGGATCCTCCGCCGTGATCCGCCGGAACATTTCGCTTTCCTCCGGTTTGCCGGGTACGATCGCGGCACGCCCCTCGACACCGAGCAAAGCGGCCTCGCGCACGTCGATCCGAAGGCCGGCCTCGCGTGTGCCTTTGTCCGGACCGTGACACTGGAAACAGTTGTCCGCCAGGATCGGGCGAACGTCGCGGTTGTAGGAAAGGCCCTGCGACGACTCCGCCCATCCCGTCCCGGCAAGCAGCACCAGGCCGATCGCGACCCTGACGCCGGGCCACAGCGAGCTCCCGGGTCCGCGGCATAAGCGGGCGTACGATCGCGTGGCGCGTCCCGGACGGGCGGAATTGACGGAGTATAAAAGCATGGAATTCGGGGCGCGGATCTTTGCCGGGGAGTCCGCAAATTTGAATTGGGGATCATTCTCCACGGCGGCCGCGGCATGGCAAGATTTTCCGGAACGGCGCGCGGCCCGGGGGGAGCCGGGCCGGTGCGCGGTCGCTACCGGCAGCCCGGCAGCGGGCTCGATCGGTGTTCGTTGACAAGAGATGTTTCCCGAGCCGATTCCCTGCCCCCGGCACCGCCCATGCATTAGACTTGCGTCCGCCGCTGGTAGGATGCAACATCCGATCAGCCCTGCGTTATAAAAACGTCGCGACCCGCCCACCCCCATGAAAACCAAAACGCTGCTGAAGCACCTGGCGTCACCCACGCTCGCCGTACTCGTTTTTGTCGCCCCGTCCGCGCAAGCGGATTCGCCCCATAACAAGGACTCCCCCGGTATTTTCCTGAACGACGAAGTCATCCTGGACGAAACATTCGAAGCCGGCCAACGCCTGGTGCAGGACCTTCCGGCCACTTCGGCCTGGTACGGAACGTCATCCGCGGGTGATCCGGTCCTGACACAACCCTCGGAGGGGATCGTCACGCTCGATACGTCCGTCAATTCGCATTTGCTCACGTATTTCACCGACCTGGATCCGGTGTCGCTCGAGGTGGGCGAAAAACTGACCGTCGCGTTCGGCTTCCGGATCGAGGGCGCGACCAGCAACGCTCTCGGGATTCGCATCGGGGTGATGGATTCGTCGCCGGGCGAAGGCGACCGCGCCGCCGAAGACGGACACGGAACGGGCCATTCCCGGTTCGCGGACTACACCGGCTACGCGGGATTTTTTAATCCCAACGGGGGCGGAGACACCAGCATGCGCCTGCGAAAGCGCGCCCCCCCGAACAGCAGCCTGTTGAGCGTCGCCTCCGTTTGGCCGCAACTGGCCTCCGGCGGCGGGGGTGACATCGTCATTAACGGGGACACCGACTACTCCGGCGAAATTGAAATTGCGCGGGTCGACGGCGGCGTTATCCTCACCTTCAGGCTGTTCGGGGATAACATCGGCCCCGAGGCCACGCTTTCCCACGAAGACACCGACGACCCCACCCATGCCTTCGACACCTTCGGGATCTGGGTGAATGCGAACGCCGCCGACTCCCTGAGCCTGACGAGCGCCCATATCTCCACCGGACCCATCGACGGCGAACCCGCCGGACCCAGCTTTGCCGCCTGGCAGGACGAGCATTTTCAGGACGAAACCGATCCGGACATCATCGGGCCGGAAGCCGCGCCCGCGGGCGACGGCGTGGTCAATTTCATCAAATACGCCTTCGGCCTGGAACCGTTTGTTCCGGCGACGCCGGGAGATTTCCTGGAAACGGAAACGGTTAACGGCACGCTCCAGCTCTCCTACCTCGAACGGGTCGACGCGGCGGATGTGACGTACATTCCCGAGGCGTCGATCAACCTGATCGACTGGGAGAGCGGGCCGGGCAGCATCGAGGAAATCGACGTCCAGCCGGTCCCGGGGGGCGACTTCAATCGCATAACCGTCCGGGCCGTGCGGGAAGGCGGGGAAAACCTTGGCTTTTTGCGGGTGACGCTCAGGCAAGAGTGACCCGCATTCACGGTCCCGGTCGATTTCCCAGCCGCGGATTCAGCCTCCGGCGGCGGACTGTCGGCGTTTTCCGGGCGTGACCTCGTGGTGGGGCCGGAACAGGGATACCCCCATTTTCGGCATTGCCAGGAATGGCGGTTTGTGAAATCGTTTTTCCTTGTGTTCCGTTCCCGGGGGGTCTCCCGCGGACGGAATTAAGTCTTTTCTGTTTCATTAATCATCATGGCTTTGCAACCATTCACCAGCAAGCTGATCGCCGATGTCGGAATCAGCATGGGAGACGAAGGCAAGGGGCGCCTGATCGCCGAAATCGCCGAAGAACTGCGTGAGTCCACCGGCATTCGAACCCCGGTGGGTACGGTTTTAAAGGTCAACGGCGGCGCCAACTCCGGGCACACCGCCGCCGGTCTCAAGCTCAACCTGCTTCCGGCCGGAGTCGCCGAGACGGAAATCCGTACCCTCGGGATCGCGGCGGGCGTGGTGGCGGATCCCCGCAAACTGTGGTGGGAAATCCGTCCCCTGGAGGAAAAAGGTTATCCCATCCTGTCGCGCCTGGTCATCGACGAACGGACCATGGTTTCGGATCCGACCCACCGCCTGCTCGACCTGGCGTGGGAGCACTACCGGTTTTCGGTTCTGCGGGAAGAGCCTCGCGGCTCCCCCGCCCGGGGAATCACGCCGGCCTACCAGGACGAGACCGGCCAATGGCAGATTTATTTCAATGATTTTCTCGGCCCCAAGGACCACTTTGCCGGAAAGATGCGCGGACGCATCGATCGCGCGATCAAGGTCATCCGGCACGTCTGCCAGCTGGATGAAGCGGGGTGGACGGATGCATTTGACAAGTTGACCGCGGCCGAGGCCCGCGCCAACGAGGAATCCATCCGTATGGGCACCTTCTCCCGGACCGAGTTCGACTTCACACGCTTCCGGGGTGAAGCGCCCTTCACACTGCGCGCGGACGCATTGATCGATGCGTACTGGAGCGCGGGCACCGCGCTGGGCGAACGGATCCAGGACCTGCGGGAAATCCTGCTCCAGGACCTCAAGGAGGAAAAATACATTATCGGCGAATTCGGCCAGTCATTCTGGCTGGACAAACGTCACGGTTTCTCCCCCAACGTCACCGCTTCGCACACCTACACCCCCGAGTTTTTCATGTCCGCGGGCATTCCCAATCAGCCCATTCACACCTTCGGCGTGGCCAAGGCCTACGACACCAAGGTGGGCACCCACACCTTCCTCACGAAAATGGCGGACGCGCAACCCCTGACCGAGATCCTGGAAAAGCTGGAGTTCGGTACCTCGACGGGGCGGCAGCGCATGGTCGGCTGGTTCGACGCGGTCGAGAAGGGGGACGCCCTTCGCTACGGGGGCTTTCAGGATCTCATGATCAACAAGCTCGACGCCCTGAGTCACCGGGAAGGCTGGGACGGCGAATTGAGGATCTGCGTCGCCTACGAAGACGCGGACGGACGGCGCTACCATCGGGTTCCCCGGAGGGATTCGCTGCGCCGCGAGTTGAAGCCGGTTTTTCAGACCTACCCGGGATGGCGGGAGGATCTCTCCGGGATTCGGCGGTTCGCGGACCTGCCCCCGGCGGCCAAAGCCTATTTCGCCGGGATGGTGCGGAGCATTATCGCCTGCGCCTACCACGACGAACCCTGGCCCGCCGAACTGCCCAATGTCCGTTACCTCGGCGTCGGACCGGATCCCTCCCAAATTATCAAGGACATCCCGCCCACTCCCGAATTGCTGGCCGACTTCGGTGCGCAGCCCGGGAGCGAACCTTCCGCCGCGGCGGCCGAAACGTAACCGGTCGGCGGAACCCCTCAATTCCGCGGCACGAGAATCCGGTCAATGACGTGCAGAATCCCGTTCGCGGTTTCCAGGTCCTTTTTCTTAACCTCGGCCGTTTCCACGTAAAAGGTCCCCGCTTCTGAAATGACGGTGAGGCCGGTCCCGGCATAGGTTTCGAGGCGTTGTTCTCCGTCACCGCGGTGCGTCTCCGAAGTCACGGTATCGGCGATGACATGGTGGGCCAACAGGCGGGTGCGAAAATGCCGTTGCTCCGGGGCCATGAGCTGGTTCAGGACCTCGTCCGGGAGCAGGTCAAACGCCTCGTCGTTCGGAGCAAACAACGTGTAGGGCCCTTCGCCCTGCAGTTTTTCGAGCAGTTCCGTCCCTTCGAGCGCCCGCAAAAAAGCGCCGAGATCCCCCTGCTCCCCGGCGACATCGAGGAGCTTTTTTTCGTCGGGGGGCCCGTCCGTATCCCCGTCGCCGAACAACGCCACGGAAACACAGAAAGCCCCGACAAATCCGGCCACGGAAAAAAACTTATTTAAACCGACCATATCGAACCGCCTTTTTGAATTAAGGTTATGAACGAACTACGTAGGCCCCGAATCCGGGGTTTCACAAGGAAAAAGCCGATCTAGTCCTGAAGCCGCGTTTCCGCGATCGGGGCGGAAGCCTGCAACCGCTCCATCACCTCTCCTATGAGGTAAATCGATCCGGTAAGCACGACGGTATCACCCTCGTTTCCGGCGGTGCAAACACCGGGCTCGGGAAAGAGGTCCGGCACGGACGAGCGGCTGACCGGACCCCGAAAGGAATGAGCGAGAATGGACTCCAGCAACTCAAACGATGTCGCCCGCGGCTGGTTCGCGCGCAACAGCCGGATTTCAGCGGCATGCCGCGAAACCACTTCGAGAAGCGATCGGGCGCGGCCCTCGCCCAGGGTTCCGGTGATGACGACCGGCTTTTTCCCCGTTCGTTCCCGCAATGCCCGCAGGTTCCGGTCGAGCCAGCGGGCGGCGTCCTCGTTATGGGTGGCGTCGAGAATCAACTCGCGGTCACCGACCCGGATTCGCTGCCAGCGCCCGCCCCACTCCACCCCTTGCAGACCCTTTTCCACCGAGGCCGGAGGAACGGTAAACCGTTCCTGCAAAACGCGCACGGTCAACACCACCGTCGCCGCGTTAATCCGCTGGCAATCTCCTTCCAGGGCGCATTGCGGGTAGGACGACAGGTCGTCACCGAAGGCGTCCGCCACCCGGTAAACCCGGCATCCCCGATCCTTCGCGATGCCCAGGATCACCTCCTCGGCCTCAGGCGGGATGTGGCCGAGTACGACGGGAACACCGGGCTTGATAATACCCGCCTTTTCCGACGCCACGCGGGCGAGGGTGTCGCCGAGCTGGTCGCAATGATCGAGCCCGATCGACGTGATGACGGAAACGGCGGGAGTGATCACGTTGGTGGAGTCCAGGCGTCCGCCCAGCCCGACCTCCACCACGGCGACATCGACGGCCTCCCTCTGAAAATGGAGGAACCCCATCCCGGTCATAAACTCGAAAAAGGTGGGGTACATCTCCGGAACACCCCCGGAAGAACGCGCCCCAGCCTGCTTAAGTTCCTCGGTGTAACGGACGATCGCGTCTTCCGGCAGGATTCGCCGGTCGACCTGGACGCGCTCGCCCAGGCGCAGCAGGTGGGGGGAGGTGAACAAGCCGGTCCTGTAACCCGCGGTGCGGAATACCGCTTCGAGCATGGCACACACCGACCCCTTGCCATTGGTTCCGGCGACGTGAACGATCGGATAACCCGCTTCCGGATGCCCCAGTTCCCGCATGAACGGCGGCATCCGGTCGATTCCGTACCGAGAGCCGCGATTCTTCAAGCTGTAGAGAAAATCCTGTGTTGCTGCGTAGTCCATAGTCAATTCCGACGTAAAAGCCGTCGCTCCAATCTCCGCCCCGGAAAGGCACGAGGTCTTCCCGGGTACGTGAAAGCTACGGCTTCCGACCCCTTCCGGCCATTCGTCCTCACTATTCCCCGGGAGCCCGGCGATTGAGACCGAAACCGCGTGCCCCGGCCGTTCCCACCGATTCCCGGACGCCTCAGACCTCTTCCTTCTTCTTAAGGTACAAAGCGGCCAGAAGACAACCCAGCCGTTCGCGCATCTCGGTACGGGAAACAATCTGATCGAGCAAGCCGTGCTCCAGCAGGAACTCGGCGGTCTGGAAACCTTCGGGCAATGCCTGCTGGGTTGTTTCCTTGATGACCCGGGGCCCGGCAAAACCGATCAAGGCGCCCGGCTCGGCCAGGATAATATCGCCAAGGCTCGCGTAACTGGCCATGACCCCGGCGGTGGTCGGGTTGGTCAGGACGGAGATGTACGGGATTCCCTGCTCCCGAAGGCGCCCCAGAGCCGCGCTGGTTTTGGCCATCTGCATAAGGCTGAGGATCCCCTCGTACATCCTGGCCCCGCCCGAAGTGGATATAATCACACACGGAATTTTTTCCTCCAGGGCCCGCTCGATGGTGCGGGTGATCCTCTCGCCCACCACCGAACCCATACTGGCGCCCAAAAAACGGAAATCCATCACGGCAATGGAGAGAGGTATGCCACGAATGTTTCCGGTACCGGAATAAACGGCGTCTCGTCGCCCGGTCTTGGACCGGTGCTGCTTCAGTTTCTCTTCGTAGGACGCGACGCCCTGGAACTTGAGGCAATCGACCGAAACCAGCCGGCTCTCCTCCTCGCGAAAACTGTCTTTGTCGAGAAGCCATTCCAGCCGCTTCTCCGGGTCGATCGGGAAATGGTACCCGCTGTTGGGGACCACCATCTGGTTCTGCTCCAGGTCCTTGGCGTAAATGATCTCCCCGCTCACGGGACACTTGTTCCAGAGCCCGACCGGGATGTCCTTTTTCTTGACCGTTACCGTGGAATACTTCGGTTTGCTGAATAAAGCCATATCGCCTTGGAAAAATCCTGACTAGCCGTGACCGAAAGTCACCACATCCACCCGCCTCGCGCCGGCCCGTCGCAGGACAGCCGCACAGGAATTGAGGGTTGAACCGGTGGTGAACACATCGTCAACCAGTACGTATCGTTGTCGCTTACTTAAGGACAAGTCGGGGTGAATGGCAAAAGCATTTTTCAGGTTCTTGCGGCGTTCGGCCCGGTCGAACAGGGTCTGGGTTTCCGTGTCGACCGCCCGCAGGAGCAATTCCCGAATTCCGGCCGCGCGGCTCGTCGAAAGGAAGAGGTCCGCCAGCAACCGGCTCTGGTTAAAGCCGCGTTCCCGCCTCTTGCGCGAATGCAACGGAACCGGCACCAGAACGGCACCGGCAATAAACTCGAGAACCTCGTCCGCCCGGGACAGCACGGCCTGAATATCGCGCAGCAGGTGAAATTCACCGCGGTATTTCAACCCGTGGATCAACTCCCGGGCCGGGCCTTTGAGCAGAACGGCCGTTCGTCCGGCCCCGAATACGGGTCGCAGTTGACAGCAATGAGGGCATTGCCGGTCCGCCTCCATCCGGCCGAAAAACGGGTACCCGCAAACCGGGCAGGCGGGCGAATGAACCCAGTGGATGCGGCGCACACAGGGTTCGCAGAGATGCGGAAAAGGCTCCCGCTCCTCCACCGCATCACCGCAATGCGCGCAGGAACGGGGGTACACCAGGTCCACAAAATTTTCGAGGTGATGTCTGAGGATGCCGCCAACCGAATTCACGACCCCTCGTATTTGCCCGAAGGGGCGATGGGAGTAAAGCGCTTTCGAACCCGGCTCGACGGTGGGACTCCGGCCCGCTTGCCCGGGAAAAGCGGTTTATCTCAACGGTAGAACACCCGTTCGAGGAACAACCCGCGGGCGGGCGCGGTGGGAACCTCATGGGTGCGCCGCCGTTCGCGGAGAATCTCAGCCACCCTTTCAGGAGGCAACTTCCCCTCCCCCACCCGGATCAACGCCCCGGCCAGACTGCGCACCATCCGGTAGAGGAACCCGTCGGCCTCGGCCACAATCCGAACATGCCGATGGCGCCGAATCACCTCCAGGCGCCGCAGGTCCCGGACGGTACTTTCCCTGGGGTCCCCGCTCTCGGCCGCGAACGAGATAAAATCCCGCCTGCCGGTTAACCCGCGCGCCGCCGCCGACATCGCGTCCGTGTCCAGGACCCGCGCAATCCCCACACAATAGGGCGCATCGAAGGGCAGCGGCAAACCCTCGTACAGGTGGTAGCGGTAACGTTTTCCCGTCGCGGAAAACCGCGCGTGAAAGCTGCCGGGAACCGGTCGCGCCGCGTAAACGAGGACGGACGCCGGCAACCCCGTGCGCAGGGCCGCCAGGAGCGCTCCGGCCGAGTGACGCCACTCGGCGTCGAAATGAAAAACAAAACGGCGGGCGTGCACCCCGGAATCGGTCCTCGAGCTACCGTGTATCCGGACGCGTTCTCCCAGGACCACGGCCAGCCGCCCTTCGATCGCATCCTGCACGCCGGATCCGTCGGCCTGGCTCTGCCAGCCGTTGAAGGCGCCGCCGTCGAAGGCGCAGGTGCATTTCCAACGCATGGGCCGAGGGTGAGCGGCGGGACAGCCCGAGACAAGGGAGTTTATCGCCCGGAACGTCATCGCCGGCGCGGCCCCCCCGGCCAAAGCGAGTCTCAACCGTCCGGGGGCGGGTGGCGACGATCGAGAAAATCCTGCAGGATCACGGACGCGGCATGCGAATCGATCTCGCCGGAACGCCGGTCCACTCGCCTCTTCCGGGCACGAAAACGCTCCTCCGCCACCGAAGACGTCAGCCGCTCATCGACAAGGTGGACCGGGAGCGAAAAACGTCGCTCGAGTTCGCGGACAAAAAGGTCGACCTCCCGGGCTTTGAACCCGGCGGAACCGTCCATATTGTAAGGGTAACCGACGACCAGTTCGGTCACCCCCCGCTCCGCTATCACCTCGCCGATACGGCGCCAGCGACCCGCCTCATCCTTCTCCACGGCAGCTCGCAACGGTGTCGCCAGACCGAGCTCATCCCCCCAGCTCAACCCGATGCGCTTCTCCCCGTAATCAATCCCGAGATATCCGGGCATCGCTAGACCAGTTTTTTCCAAACGGGATCGTCGCCCAGCTTTCCCACCAGGGTTTTGATCTGCTCCGCCTTGTCGCGGGGACAAACCAGGGTGGCGTCGTCGGTGTGCACAACGATCAGATCGTCGACACCGCAAACCGCCACCAGGTGATCCTTGTCCGATATGACGATGTTGTCGTTACCGCCCTCAATCACAGTCGCGCCCCGCGCCGTGTTCCCGTGACTGTCCGCCTTGAAATGCCGCGCCACCGCCGGCCACGAACCGACGTCATCCCAGTCGAACTCGGATTCGACCGTGACCACATTCTCCGCTTTTTCCATCACGGCGTAATCAATGGAAATCCGGTCGAGACTCGGATAGACCTCGTCCAGGAGTTCCTCCACAGGTTTGCCGGCACCCAATCCCGTCTCCAATTCCCGCAGGCCGTGGTGCAGGCCCGGCGTGTGTTCCTCCAGCGCCCGCCCGATGGCCTCGACCGTCCAGACGAACATTCCGGCGTTCCACAGGTATTCGCCGGAATCCAGGTACTGCTTGGCCGTCTGAAGGTTGGGTTTTTCCACGAACCCGCGCACCCGGAAGACCGGACGTCCATCGATTTCGAGAAACTCCTCGCCGCGGTGAATATACCCGTACCCCGTGGCCGGTTCGGTGGGGGAAATCCCGATGGTGGCCAGAACCGGCTCTTTTTCCGCGGCCTGGAAAGCCGCGTCCAGCACCGTCTGGAACCCGGTGCGATCGTTGATAACATGGTCGGCGGGAAGCATCACCAGGGCGGCGTCGGGATCGCGGTGAGCGACAATCACCTTCGCCAGCCCCACCGCCGCCGCCGTATCGCGCCCCACCGGCTCACTCACCACGTTCCCGGGCGGCAGCATGGAACAGACGGAAAGGACCGCGTCGCGCTGTTCGCGATTGGTGATAACCAGGATGTTCTCCGGGGGAAGAAAGCCTTCCAACCGCTCCACCGTCTGGGCGAGCATCGGTTTGTCACCCACGATCGAAAGGAGGTGCTTGGGTCGCTGGAGACGGCTCTGGGGCCAAAAGCGCTCGCCGCGCCCCCCCGCCATGATTACTGCGTATCGTTTACTCATAAGCTACAGTCTGCCGGTCGTACGTTTAGGATTAGTCCGGTTTTATTGTAGACCGCCATACCCCAAAAACCAGCGAAAAGCGCGGAGAGGGCAAACGGGAACCATTCTTCCCGCCTTCGCCGCGGTTTTGACAGGACCGCCGGTTCGGGTTTGGTTAACGGGAAAGCAACCATTGTGATCATGCCGCCAACGACCGATCCATTAACGCCGCCGGAACTGAGCCGCTACAGCCGGCACATCATCCTTCCGGAGATCGGAAGGAGCGGGCAGGAGCGCCTGCGCCGGTCCCGGGTACTGGTGGTGGGTGCGGGAGGCCTCGGCAGCCCCGCCGCCCTCTACCTGGCCGCGGCGGGCGTCGGAACCCTCGGACTGGCCGATTTCGACCGGGTGGAGGAACACAATCTCCAGCGCCAGATCCTGCACGGAACCCGGGATGT
>PXDC01000439.1 GCA_003565135.1 Verrucomicrobiota bacterium | reverse complement strand
GGAGCCGGATGGGGTCAGACTTCAATTTCTTTAATGAGGCTCTCATAGATCTTTCGTCCTGGCGCTTGATTTATCAGGCCCACGTAATGGCTCACTCCATTGGGGGTTCCCATGTTCAATTTCTTCGCGATCCAGGGGTTCGATGCTTGGGTTTTCCTCTTCAAAAACGCGGCTACCGCCACCTTCCACGGAACCGACTTCGCCTCCGAAGCGATCTCCCGAGAACCCTTGCCCAACGTGGCCAGACATCGATTGGCCACCTCCTCCCATTGCAGCCGGCGCAATTCCCGGACATCATCCTCGCCGAGGTCCATGCGCCCCAAACGTTCCCGGTGCTCATTGAGCAGTTCCTTCTTGAAATCTTTTCCGCCCAATGCCCATCCACGACTCATCGCATCAAAGCACGCATCCTTCTTCACCTGGTCGTCTTCGTTCATCCATTCGAGATACTTCTCGTAGTTTTTTCGTCCCGCCGGAGTGTCCTTCAACTCCCCCGCTGATTCCAAACACGTTTCCCCATTTATAATCTTCGGTCGCTTCCGGGGGCGCCACAAATACCAGTAGGTGCTGAAACGATAATCCCGGAGTCCCTTCACATCGATCAGCCCGGCCCGCACCGGATTAAGATGGATATACTGGCACAGGTTCCCAAGCCAACCCTCATCCTGCACAGCCAACGCCTTGTACCGGCCTTGAAACAGGTGACCGCTCTCCTTGCGATACCGGTTGAATCGCATCGCAAAGGTGCTTTGCAACCACGTCATTCCCGCCACCAGGTTTCCGTGCGGGGTCTCAATCGCCAAGTGGTAATGATTGCCCATCAGCACGTAAGCATGTAACACCCAGTCCGATTTCTCGCACGCCTCGAAAAGGCACTTCTCAAACGCCTTCCGCGTTCCCTCAGCTTCAAAAATCCAGCTTCGATAATTCCCCCGGTTAATGACGTGGTAAATCGCCCCTTCATACTCCAGCCTCACCTTCCGAGCCATGCACGAACATCCTGCCCGCCTTCAAAAAGCAGTCAATACAAAATTTGAAGTCTGACCCCATTCTGGCCCACATCTGTACAAGTGGCGGCATCCTTGAACACTCCCGGTATTCACGGACTTGCGCGGAGTTTCGTTACCGACCTCTCATCAACGGCGTTACTGCGGGCCTCCGCTTTGAGCGCTCTCTCCGATTCAAACGATCCCGAAGGCCTCCTTCCGCTGGAACGGTATTCAAAAAGTTCGGACGTTCGCCTACGTATGGCCGCGCGAGCGGCCTTGACGCCACCGCAATAGCCTTCGCTTCTGCCCTGGCCACATCGAAGTACCTTGGCCGGTCATTTATCCTTTTACGTTCGACCAACAGCTATGAAGTACCTACTGACAATACTGGTTTCGACCTTCGCTTTCCCCGTTGACGGCAAAAGAACATCGATTTCCGCAACATGACTTGTCGTTACCCCACCCCGAACGCTATGAATGGCAACTGACGATCGCGGAGAATCTTAGCGGCGCGAATTTGAAGCCAAGGGAAAAGAGCTGTATGCCGCGTGATCCGCGATGGGTTCCGTTCGCGGAAAAGGGTCTCCGCATGGCGCGACTCGCCGTCGAGGCGAAGATTTGGAATCAAACCCGCTAGTTCGTCAGGGCGTGGACAAAGATATTCACGCCCAATTGCGTGTAGAAGACATGGGCGTAGTCGCTGATTTCGCGGCTGTGGTAATAGCGAAAGATGCGCCAGGTGCCGTCGGGTTCGCGGACCCAGGACGGGGTGGCCGGTTCCTGGGAGTAGATGACATCCTTGCGGCCGTCCTCGCGCACGGCCTCGAAGCGCTCGCCACCGTAGGCGGCTTCGCGGAGCTGTTCTTCGAGCCCCTCGGAGCTTTGCCGGACCCGGAAAGAAATCGTATTGGCCCAGGTCCCCCGTTCCGTACGTCCCCATCCCATGGCCACGATCGGAGACGCCAGAACCGCGATCCGGTCGTCGACGTGGAGTCCCATGAACGAATAGGTCCCCTGCGGCCACTTTTCCTCGACCACGTAGTCGTGGACCGTATCGGGCAGTTCATCCGCCGGGGGCAGACCCGAATAAAAACTGCGGAACATACGGTGGGAACGGGACAAGCGGCGGAAAGCCTTGTCGGGGTAGATCTCCCTGAACAAGGCCTCAATCACGGGGCTCACCTGCCAGTCGGCAAAGCTGTGATGCTGCCCGTGGCTCACATCGCCCCGGAGGAATTCGGCGTTGATACCGGCATCGATATAAAGAAAGCCGCCGCGATCCAGGAATTGTTTCAAATTCCGTTTCTCGTCCGGGTTGAGATTCCAATCGCTCTTGTCACCAAAATTTACGTACACGATCGGGTGACGGAAAATCCGTTCATCTTCGAACGACGAAATAATCAGCGGATCGGGATGCAGCTCGAGGGTGGTTGTGTCGTTGATCTCCTGGATCAGGGAAGTCAGGGCGGCGGGAAAATTCCGTTGCAACGGATTTCCCTCCACCAGCTGGATGACCCGCATGGCGTCGGCCGACACAGCCGCGGGGGGGGACGACGCCGGGCGCGGCTCGCCCGCATTCACCTGGGCGGCGATACCCGGAGCCCCCAGCAACGTCGCCAGCAGGGCCGTCCAAACCGTTGCCCGCCCGCGCACCCGGACATTCCGGCAAAATCCCCGCCCGGGAGCACGGGACCGGGACGTCGCAGATTCGTTCTTCTCGATGGTCTTTCCAGTCATTCCAGTGACGTTTTCATTATTTTTCGGACGCGGGCGTTTCGGATAAGTGAGGTCGATTACAAAAGAGCCCGCATCCGCTTCCGTGGGTATCCGACACCGGGCGCCGCTCAAAGTTCGGAACCCCTCTCCGATCCGGAGGGAGCCTCTCGGTCATACCGCGCCAGGTGTTCCTCGATGACGGGCCGAAGAGAGGAATCGGGATGTCGCTCAAGAAACCCTCGCAACGCCTCCAGGGTTCCGGGGGTGACCTCGTTTACGAGGCCCTGCAACGCGGCTTCGCGGATGCCGGGATCGTTGTCGCGCAGGGAAAGGGTGAGGATCCGCTCCCAGCCCTCCGTGCGCCGCGCCGCCATCTCCCCGAGCACCTCCGCGCGGACCTGACTGTCCTCGTCCAGGAGCAATTCTTCGAGAATCTCCTCTCCCGATGCTTCGGCGACATAGCGGGTAAACGGAACCGCCGAGCGGCGGACCTCGGCGTACGGACTCCCGGCGGCCACTTGCAGCAGGGGAAGTGAGATGCGGGCCGGATGGCGCCGCAGGAAACGCAGGGCGGCGTCGCGCAATGGCCGGTTTTCATCGTCCAGCAACCCGATCAGATCCTCCTCCACGACCGCCCCGGGAAACCGGGCAAAAAAGATCTGGACGGCGTCCTGCCGGAGACTCGGACTGGAATGCTCCATCCAGTGCCGGAGAAAGGGTTCTCCCTCGTCATCCAGCAGCGTAACCGCCCGCACCGCGCGACGCGCGATTTCCGTTTGGCCGGTCGCACGATCGAATCGCTCGATCAGTTCGCGGTAAACCTCCGTTTCCGGGACCTGCCGGAAATACGCCACCTCGGCCTCCAGCGACACTTCCACATCCTCGTCCCCGCGCAATTCAGCCAGAGCCCGAACGGCACCGGCCCGGTTGGCGTCGGCCAGCTGGCGAGCGAGCACCAATCGGTAAACCCGGTCCGGGTGGGTCACCAGATCCGGGGCCTCGCCGGCGAGGAAATCGGGTCCGAAATGGCGGACGACCACGTGCAGGGCCTCGATGGCCACTTCGCGATCCGAATCGCGGAGCAGGTCGGCCATCAGGGTCGCCGGGATGGATATATGCAGCTGCGAATAATGCCCAATCATGTTGCGGCGCACCGTCGCGTCTTCGTCGCGGAACGCATCCACGAGGATCCCATGCAGCCCCTCGGGAAGGTCCCTGGCCGGACGGCGTTGTTCCGGGGACATCCGCAGGGGAAAACCGTGCATCACCATCGGCAGAACATTGGACGCGATCCGTCGAATGCCCACGTCGGAATCCCCCACCCGTTCGGCAATCTTGACCGCGGTGTTTCCGCGATAGAGTCGACGTCGCTCGAACAGGGAAACCAGCGCGGCCTGGCGGACACCCGCGTCGGTATCCTCCAGCGCGGCCACCACCGCCTCTTCCGCCTGCGGAACCGGGTACTTGCCCAGAAGCATCACGGCCGAACGGCGGATCTCGGGGTTTTCCGAGGTGGCTTTTTCCAGGGCACGCTCGACGGTTTCCTCCCAGTACTCCCGTTCCTCCACCGGCGGTTCCACCGGCAGTTCGTCCACCCGGGGTACGGTCGGCGACGGGAGGGGCGCCGACGGTGCCGGATCGGTGAATTCCGGCTGGGCGGCCAGCAGGGCGCAGCCGCCAAAAAGGCCCAGCAGGCAAAAAACGTTGGCTCCCAAGTTTCGGATCATTCCATCTTTCTTTTGGTAAATGCGCTAAAAACTGTGTTCCGCGGTGCTCACTCCCCACCCCGGCGGAAGCGGTACCGAATCGTAGCAGTGTTCCGTTTGGAAAATTAGTGCGTTTCGCGCAGGATTTCACTCATAAGGGACTAAGATGGCCCCACCCCGGCATTATTTCAACCCCAGTCGTCGACGGAAGAACCATTCGGCGAACAGCGAGGCAAACAGCAGGAGGAGGAACCAAATTTGGTTCGCCCAGTAACGCCGGCTTTCCCGCATGGGGATTTCGTCCGACAAGGGCAGCGACGAAAAACGTCCGACCTCGGAATAATGAAAAAAAGCTCCGCCGGTGACCCGCGCCAGGTCCCGCAGCAGTGATTCGCGGTACCGCGTATCCTCCTGCTCGGTCCCGAGGTGACCGGCGATAAAATAAACATCCCGCTCCATGCGCTCCCCCCCCGGGAACGTCACCCGATAGCGGGCGTGGTACTCTCCCGGTTCCTCCGGGACGTAGGACCCGCTGTACCGGCCGGGCACGTCGAAGGAAGGCTGCAGTTGCCGCTCCCAGGTTTCGCCCGCGGGATCGGTCACCTGCACCGAAACCGCCGCATCCCGCGCCGCCCGGAAATCGGCGCCCAAAACGTCGGCTTCCAGGTCGAAGGATTCCTGCAGGTTGTACCGTTCACCCTGGGAAGAAACCGTGAGCCGCGGCTTGCCGGTCGACGAGAGCCAGGCCAGGAGATTTTCCCAGAACAGCCGGTGCTGCTCCAGCCCGCCATCGGAAGCCATGCGCCACTGCCAGGTACCTTCGGTGCCGATATAGGCAACCCGTCCGGCCCCGAAGGCCTGGGCCGTCATGATGGCTTCGTTGCGCCCCTCGCGCAAGAGCACCGGACGCGCGCCGCGCTTCCATTCAGTGGTCGCCCCCACCGGCGAATCCTCGTCAATGAACAGGCTCGGTCGCCCGAACAACCGTCCTCCGGCCAGGTGATCGAAAATCGGCGCCGCCTCGATTTCCAGTCGTATCCGTTCGTTGAGGACACGGTCATCGGTATGAAGAACCGGAAGCGCCGCCGCCAGGCTATCGGCGTCGTCACCCAGGGGTCCGAAAACAAGCAGTCCCCCGCCCCGCACGGAAGCAAAATCGGCCAACGCCGTTTGTCCGTCCCCGGGGAGGAAAGGCAGGATCCGCGTATCGAGAAGAATCGCGTCGTAACGGTTGAAAAAGGCTCCGTCCTCCGGAAACTCTCCGGAGGGAGCCCGTTCCTCGTTCTCCTCCGAGAGCGCCTGGAAAAACGACGCCTCCCCCGTGCGAATAATGCTTTCCATAACGATCTGCTCCGAATCGGCAATGGCCCGCTCGATAAAGCGGTATTCCAGGTTCAAGCGGTTGCCCAGGTACAGGACGGCAAAGGTCTCCGGTTCTTCCGCGGTCACAAACGCGTAATGAATCTCTTCCCGGGCCTCGCCGCCATCGATTTCCTCCACCACGGAAAGGCGGTACAGGTGTTCCCCCGCGGTGACAGGCGTCACGCTAAACGTTTCCTCCCGGCTCTCGCCCGGGGAAAGACTGACTTCCCGTCGATCCACCGTCCCGGCGTCGTCACGGAGACGCAGCCGGACCGTGGCGCCGGCATCGCGGGTATTGGACAAAGCAACCGGCAAGTCGACCGATTCGCCCCGCTCGCCCCGAACGCGGGACGAAGCAAACCCGACTTCCAGGTCGCCGGGCGCCTCGCGCGCACCCACCCCGATCGTGGTCACGGGAATGCCGCGATCCCGGTAGCGGCGGGCGGCATCCATGGGTGAGCCTCCCGCATTGCTGTGTCCGTCCGAAATCAACAGCACGGCGCCCAGATTGTCCCGCTCGGCGTCCGCCCGTTGCAGTCCTTCGTCCAGGACGTCGCCGATGGCCGTGGGCCCGGCCAGAACGGAAAGGCGTTCACCCGCCAGGGATACCAGGTGGTCGCTGAAACGGAATCGGTCCATCCAGTAACCCTCCCGCTCCGGGACGGAGAAAGGCGGTGTATCCGAATTCCGGAGCCATTCTTGGATCACCTCCCTGCGGCTGGCCATGCCACCGCGAACGTCCCGCGTCTCCATGCTCCCGGACGCATCCGCCAGGACGGCGACGCGAAAGCCGTCGGAGTCGGGTTGCTCGCGCACCGAATACGGATTGAGGAGCAAAAGCAGCAGGCATAGGAAGGCCAGAACCCGAATGCCGGCGAGAAGCCCCAGGTGGGCGGGTCGCAACAGGCGCCGGAGCCGAAAATACGTCCAGCCGGCGACCGCCAATATCAGGAGCGCCGCCAGTGTCAGCAACACCGGGGAAAATGGCGTATCCAGTCCGGTCATTGCGTCTCGCTCAGGTTTCGGAAGTACTCTTCGACCAGGCTGCGGTATTTTTCCGGGGGTTCGGAACCATGACGGCTGAGGCGCTCCCGGCGTTCCACTTCCATCGCGAGCAGGCGCTGTTCGAGGCTGCGATTGGCGGCGCTGAGCATGGAATCGAGGCGAAGCGGATTGGGACGTCCTTCACCGCCGGCAACCGCCTCCATGAGGGCGCCGCTCAGTTCCTTGAGGTCGGCGTCGTCGAGGCCGCGGGCGATATCGCCGAGTCCCTCGCCGATCTCCCTGCTGATTTCCTCCATGCGTGCGGCGAGTTCCTCCCCGGC
>PXDC01000126.1 GCA_003565135.1 Verrucomicrobiota bacterium | reverse complement strand
GATTGATGAATTGATCACGACGAATTCCGTCCCGGTGGAGCCCAGGAACCTGCCGATCACGGTATTAAATGTGGCTGAACTTCTGGGGGAGGCGATTGTCAGAATCAATCGGAACGAGAGTGTAACCGGTCTGTTCCGGATCAAGGGATTTTGATTCCAGGTTTCCGGCGGCGGGAACCGAACCTTTTCCGCTATGTCAGGAAACGCAACCAACGCATCGGAGAACCAAACGACTATGCGATATCGCTTATTTTTTTTCGTGACTGTTTTATTCGTGGGCGGCCTGAGTGTCGCTTACCTTGAAACCCGTGAACGGGGGGCCGGGAACGAACGGCGGGAGCCGGCCGAAATCCAGGTCGACCGGGCTCCCCTGGACGGCCTGACGGAGGCGGGGAATCCCACCAGCTACGCCGACACCCTCGAGAAGGTCCGTCCGGCGGTGGTCACGGTCTTTTCCACCAAGGTGATCGAGGAGCAGATGCGCCGGCATCCGTTTGCGGACGACCCTTTTTTCCGGCGGTTCTTCGGCCTTCCGGAGGAGCGTGGGCGCGATCAGCCCCGTTACCGCCGTCAGCACGGGCTCGGGTCCGGGGTGATTGTGAGCCGGGATGGCTATATCCTGACCAACAACCACGTCATCGAGGGCGCGGACGAGGTCCGCGTTTCCCTGGCCGACCGCCGGGAGTTTGTCGCCGAAATCGTGGGGAGCGATCCCAAGACCGATGTGGCGGTTCTCAAGATCGACGAGGACGATCTGCCCCGGGTTACTCTGGCCGACAGCGACAATATTCGCGTGGGTGACATCGTGTTCGCCCTGGGGAATCCGTTGAATGTGGGGCAGACCGTGACCATGGGGATCGTGTCCGCAACCGGCCGGACGCGAATCGGTTTGCTGGGCGATGATGCCTACGAGAATTTCATACAAACCGATGCCGCGATCAACCAGGGGAATTCCGGGGGGCCGCTGGTCGATGCACAGGGCCGGGTGATCGGTATCAATACGGCGATCCTTTCCGCGCGCACGGGGGGCAATATCGGAATCGGTTTCGCCATTCCGGTCAACATGGCCTCGAACGTCATGCAGAGTTTGGTCACCTACGGCAAGGTGGCCCGCGGATTTCTCGGGGTCAATATCCAGGATTTGACGCCCGACCTGGCGGAGGAGTTCGGCATTGATCCCGGCGAGGGAGCCCTGGTGGCGGAAGTGGTGCCGGACAGACCGGGCGACCGTGCCGGTCTGCAACAGGGAGACGTGATTGTGGAGGTGGACGGCAAGGCGATACCGTCGGCCAGCGCGCTGCGACTGATGATTTCGCAGACGCCCCCGGGTACCCGGGTGAACATTGTGTATTATCGCGATGGCGACCGGCGCGAGGCCGATGTGGAATTGGGCGACCTGGAAGGCCTGGCTGATTCGGGGCCGGCCCGTCCCGGAGAGAATGAACTCTTTGAAGGGATCAAGGTAGCGGTGATCGATGATGAGATTCGTTCCGATTTTGATCTCTCGGACCGGGTAGACGGACTGATTGTGGTGGAAAGCGACAGCGCCTCCCGGCACGCGGAAAATTTCCGGGTGGGGACGGTCATCACGGAGATCAACCAGCGCCCGGTGAACACCCTGGAGGAGGCGCGCGAGGCCCTTCGATCCGGACGGAATGTCTTTCTCGTCCACCAGCAGGGTGTGTTTCGTTATCTCACGGTGACGCTCGATTGAGGGTTGTCGTGCAGCGTTGGCCGGCCAGATGAACACCCAGCCGGGCGATTCCGCAGACCGGCCCGATCCGCCGTACCGCGGCCGGCTGGCTCCCTCGCCAACCGGCTGGCTTCACCTGGGCCATGTCCGTACGTTCGACGTCGCGCGCGACCGTGCCGGTGCCCGCGCGGGCCAACTCATCCTGCGGAACGACGATCTCGACCAGGGGCGCTGCAAGAAGGCCTTCGTGGAGGCGATGTACGAAGATCTTCGCTGGCTCGGTTTTTCCTGGAGTGAAGGTCCCGACATGGGAGGCCCTTTCGCGCCCTACGATCAGAGCCGGCGCACGGCCCAGTACCGGCGGGCCTGGGAGCGCCTGCGCCGTGACGGCTGGATCTATCCTTGTTTCTGCTCCCGCCGGGATATCAGGAGGAACCTGGCGGCACCGCACGAAGGCGACGAGGAGCCGATCTATCCGGGGACCTGCCGGCCGGAGAATTCGGCCTCCGGCCCGGAAATGCCGCCGTCGTCCGCCTGCTGGAGGTTTCGTGTTCCCGACGGTGAGGCGGTTCGATTTGACGACGGCAACCTGGGGGTGCGAACCTACCTGGCCGGACGTGATTTCGGGGATTTTGTGGTCTGGCGCCGGGACGGGATTCCCTCGTACCACCTGGCGGCGGTGGTGGACGATGCCGCCATGCAGATCACCGAAGTGGTTCGCGGGGCCGACCTGCTCCTGTCGACGGCCCGTCAATGGCTCCTGTTCCGGGCCCTCGGACGGACGCCGCCGGGGTATTTCCATTGTCCCCTGGTCCGGGATGAGAACGGCCGGCGTCTGGCCAAACGTGACGGCGCCATGGGGATTCCGGCGCTGCGTGCCGGGGGATACGGTCCGGCGGAGGTGTTGCGGATGGCGCGGGAAGGCGCGGGCGGCAGCCGGTACGGGGAGGGTTGTCGCAGGTAGGTTCCCGGCGGTGGCGAGGACGGCCGGCGATTTTAATTGCGGAAACGAACGTTCACCCCGGAAGGGGACGAGGATCGCTTGCCGGTGCGGGCGGGGGCGCTCTGTGTTTCCGGGGCCGCGGGAGCCTGCCACACGGCCCCGCCCACCCCTGCACGCCATTGCGGACGTTCCGGCTCCGCGTTGTTGCCGGGGGATGCCCCGCGTTCTCCCCGCGGGCTTTCCCGCCGGCCGCGGTGGTCCGGGCGGATGATATAGGTGGAACCTCCGTGGATGATCCGCGGTCGCTGGAGCGCCCGCTCGCGTTCCTCTTCCGCCTGTCGGGCTGCCTCTTCGGCCCGGGCGGCGCGGGTTTCGGCCTCGCGGGTTCGGTGTTCGAGGGCGAGGCGTTCCTGTTCGCGTCGCGCGAGGCGTTCCTCCTCCCTGAGTTGCTCCTGAAACTCGGTGCGGGCCAGATCCACCTGGAAGGCGATGTCGACCTCGGGATAATGGCGGCTGAACGTTCGCCAATAGGCGAGACGTTCCCGTGCCGGTCGCTCCAGAAAAGATTCGCTGGCGAGCATCTCGTCGCGCAGCGCCTCGCCTTCCTCCAGGCGCTCCAATCGTTCCCGTTCGCGGGCCAGTCGGACGGTTTCGCGCCGCTTCTCCCGCGCGGCACGCCGGGTTTCGGCCTCCCGCTGAGACACGAGTTCCGCCCGTTCCACCACGCCGTGGCGGAGGTAGACCTCGCCGCGCTCGAAGTAGAGGATCTGGAACTGGTCGGAACCCATTTTTCCACTGGGCGGGCCCAGTGCTTCAATAACACGGGCCTTGTCATCGCCCGGCTCCACGGGCGGTGCACCACCTGCCGCTTCCCGGTTGGGGAAGAGGATGATCACCGCGGCCAGGACGGCGATGAACGGTGGTGGGGATAGCAGGAAGGTCGGTTTCATGACAGGTCTACAGTACCCCCGATTCCGGCCGCTGACAAATGGAAAATCCCCGCGCCCGCGAACGGTTGGACCTGTGGAAGATAGGTACAGATTTGCGCGCGTATGGGTTGCGTCTTGACGAAACTGACTCACACTGGGTGGGAAAATGAATCAGTCGCTTTCCCTGTTGTTCCTGGATGATAGCGACGATCGCGTTGCGCCGGTCGTTAGCCATATTGCGTGTGCCGGTTTCCGGGTCGAATTCGAGCGGGCGGGGACTCGGGCGGCGTTTGTCGAGGCCCTCGAGCGGAAGGGGTGGGACGCGGTGCTGGCGGACGGCGCGGCGGCGGACTCCGGGGGGGTGGAGGCATGGCGGGAGCTCGGCGAACGCGGTCTGGACCTGCCGTTGATCGTGCTCGCCGGAAAGGACGGGGAAACGGCGGCCCTGCAGGCGATGAAAGAAGGGGCGGCTGATTACGTGTTCCGGGAGGATTTGACCCGTCTCGCCCCGCTGATCGGGCGGGAAATGCGAATCCGCGACGAACGGAGGCGCCGTCGGGAGGAAGAGGCCATCCTGAGGAAAAACGAAGAGCGCTACCGTCTGCTGGCCGAGACAACCCGCGATCTGGTGGGACTCCATTCGCTGGAAGGAAAACTGCTTTACGCTTCGCGTTCCGTCCGCGAACTGCTTGGGTTCGAGCCCGACGATTTGGAGGGAGCCGATTTTTTCGAGGCCGTTCATCCGGAGGACCGTGCCCGGGTGCGCGAGGAATTTGCCCGTGTCGCCAGCGAGGGCGAGACCATTCCTCCGTTTGAGTACCGGGTTCGCCGGAATGACGGGGTCTATATCTGGGTCGAGACCCTGGTTGAGCCGGTCAAGGATGAAACGGGGGCGGTGACGGGGCTCCAGTCGAGCTCCCGCGACGTTTCCGAACGCAGGGAGATCGAGCAGCGCTTTCGTCAGGTCCAGAAGATGGAGAGCCTGGGAAACCTGGCCGGCGGGATCGCGCATGATTTCAATAATATCCTGGCCGTCATCAACGGTTACAGCGAACTGATCCTGGGACTCCCGCAGGCCGACGAGCAGGTCAAGAAGTTTGCGCGGGAGATCAATCGCGGCGGCGAGCGGGCGTCCCAGCTGGTTCGTCAGATTCTCACCTTCGCCCGCAAAACCAACACCACATTCGATACGGTTCAGCCCAACGAACTGGTCGAAAACCTGGGCGATCTCCTGAAGGAAACCTTTCCCCGCTCCATCAGCATCGTCTGCGACCTCGACCGTGATGTCGCCGCCATTCGCGCCGATGCCCAGCAGGTCAGCCAGGTCCTGATGAACCTTTCGGTCAACTCCCGGGACGCCATGAAGGAGACGGGGGGAACCCTGACCCTGGCGACCGGGATGGTGGAGGCGGCCGTGCTGCCCGCTAAATTCGGACGGGCCGGCGACAGTGACTACGTCTGCATCCGCGTTGGCGACACGGGTTGCGGGATGGGTAAAGAGACGGCGCAGCGGATTTTCGAACCTTTTTTCACTACCAAGGATGTGGGGGAAGGCACGGGCCTGGGCCTGGCGGTGGCCTACGGCATCATGCAGAATCACTGCGGCTACATCGACGTCGAGAGCGAGGAGGACGAAGGCACCGTCTTCACCCTGTATTTTCCCACCTCGATGGATACGGAAAGCGCGGGAGGCGAACCGGTAAAGTCGCCGGAACCCGCCGGCGGCGAGGAGACCCTCCTGCTGGTGGAGGACGAGATCCTTGTGGCCGAATGGTTGCGGTGGAGCCTTTCTCAGAAGGGTTACCGGGTCCTGTGGGCCATGAACGGCCTCGATGCCATGAAGATCTACGAGAACGAGAAGGACTCGATTGCGCTGGTTTTGTCCGATCACGGGTTGCCGGGAATGAGCGGCTGGGAGCTGTACATGAAACTCAAGGATAAGCACCCGAAACTCACCTTCGTCATTGCCACCGGCTATCTCGATCCCCAGTTGCGGGAGGGCATGCTCAAATCGGGGGTGGCGGACTTCTTGAACAAGCCGTTTCAGCGGAAGGAGCTACTGCGCCGCATTCGGCGGTTGCTCGATGCCGGGGTCGCGATGCGTGCCCGGTGAGCGGCGGGCGGTCAGAGGCTCTGGTAGAACCGAACCGTTTCCCGGAGGCTTTCCGTTCGGCGAAGGAGGTCGAGAATGATGCGGATTCCCCTCAGGTTTACCCCCTGTACCTGGCGCAGGTACTCGATCCGACGGAGTTCGTAGACGGAGTGATCGGTCAGATAAACCTCCCCCTGGTCGGGGTTGACGATGTCGCCCAGCAGACCGATACGGCAGTAATGCCGTACCCGTTCCGGATGAACGTCCGCGAGGTGTGCCGCCGTGTCGAGGTCGTACGGTTCCCGCAGGGGGTGTTCCTTGGCGGCGGGGACGAGGATGGCGTGGGTGCTGGCACGGGTTTCCTTCATCGATCTTTCCGGGGATTGAATTTCGAAGTTTTGGCAAGGTCCTCCCAAAGTTCCCGCTCACGGCCGGACGCCCCGCCGGGGGAATGAAGTTCGACGACAACGTAAAGGTCGCCGCGGCCCCCGCCCTTGCGCGGCAGGCCGTGGCTCCGCAGGCGCAGCCTTTGCCCGTTCTGGGTCCCGGCCGGAATCCGGAGCGAAACCGATCCCGTGAGGGTGGGAACCTGCACCCGGCAGCCGAGAACGGCTTCCCACGGCGCGAGGGGAAGGTCGTAATAAAGGTCGGGTCCCTTGACCCGGAAGTCGGGATGGGAAGCCAGCCGGACGCGCAGGAAAAGGTGTCCCGCACGTCCGCCGCCCACACCGGGTTCCCCTTGGCCGGCGAGGCGTATGCGCTGGCCCTCCGTAACGCCGGGAGGGATCTTTACCTGGTAGGTTTCCGTCTTGCCGAGGTGCCCGTCGGGGGCCTCCCGCCGAAGGGTGACCTGCCGGGTCGATCCGTTCAGCGCTTCCTCCAGGGTAACCATGATATCGGCTTCCACGTCCCTTCCGATACGATCGGTGCGGTTGGCCCCGGGCCGAAAGCCCGACGCGAAAGGGTCGGCTTCCGCTCCGCCCATGGAGCCGAAAAAGGTCTCGAAGAAGTCGGAGAATCCGGTACCTCCGAAGTGAAAGGTCTCCTCCCGTGTGAACGGGCCGCCCGCGGCGGATTGACGGTAGAAACCGTGCCGGCCCCCGGGCCTCGCGCCCGGCCGGCGCCACCCGGCTTCGGTGCGACCGTAATCGGCGCTTTCCCATTCCGCGCCGAGCCGGTCGTATTTTTTCCGTTTCTCCGGGTCCTTGAGGACCTGGTAGGCTTCGTTTATCTCTTTGAATTTTTTTTCCGCCTCGGTTTTGTCCCGGGCCACGTCCGGATGGTATTTCCGGGAGAGTTTGCGAAACGCCTTTTTAATCTCGTCCTGGCCGGCCGTGCGCGAGACACCGAGGGTTTCGTAGTAATCCTTGAATTGAACGGCCATAATTTCCGGGGAAAATCAATGCGTTGGTTTATGTTCGATGGTGATCGGCGGGGGACATGCCCGAGTTCGGTACCGGTGCCCAAGGGCGGGCGGCTGGGTCGGGTGCGGGCCGGCCGAAAGATTTTGCTGATCCAAATTGGCACAAAATTTGTGCCAAAAGGGCCCATGCAGGCGGTAAGCAAACCGGTGTCGAATGGTTGGGTCCAACGCTTAACGTGTTGTTGTCAAGTTGTTTGACTAAAAGCCCCACGGTCTGAAGCCAATTGGTATCATCTATGCATGAGAGTGTAGTTGATGGTGCGAAACGAATCAAAGTCAAAATCACACGGAAGGAGGTAGTTGTCGTTATGTTACACAGGAATTCACCGTATTCAACGGCTCGCTGGGATCCGTTCTCGGAGCTGACCCACTTGCAGCGGGCTATCAATCGGGCGTTCGACTCCCGGATAGGCCATCGAACGGCCGAGTACCCGCCGCTGAATGTGGCGGCCAACGAGAATGAGGTGCTGGTGACCGCCGAGTTGCCCGGAGTGGATCCGAAGGATATCGATATCACGGTCCAGGGCGGCTCATTCACCTTGAAAGGCCGCCGCAAGGCCGAGGAAAGGAAGGAGAATGAACGGTACCACCGGCAGGAGCGCAGCAGCGGGAGCTTTGCCCGGACGCTGGAACTGCCTTACAACCTCGATGCGGAAAAGGTGCAGGCTTCGCTGAAAAACGGGGTGTTGAGGGTTGTCCTGCCGCGGGCGGAGGACGACAAACCGCGCAAGGTCCGGGTCGAATCCTGAGCCGGTGCGACGTCTGAAAACCGAAATAAACTCTATAAGACAAGGAGGTTTGCTATGAGTCACACGGAAAAACAGGTCAGCGCAGGAGAGTTGGAAAAGACCCGGGGCCGGGAACTGGAACGGACCCGTAGTCGTTCCGTCTTCGCGCCGAATGTCGACATCAAGGAAACGGGCGACGAGCTGATCGTCTATGCCGATATTCCCGGTGTTCCCGAAGACAGGATCGATATTACGGTCGAAAACGGCGTATTGACCCTGCGCGGTGAGGTTCCGGAAACGGTCGAGCCGGAAAAGTATGCGCCCGTCCTGGAGGAGTACGACCAGGGGGATTACGAACGGGCGTTCACGCTCTCGAATGAAGTGGATCGGGAGAATATCCGGGCGACGTTGACCAACGGGGTGCTGGTCATTCACGTGCCCAAGGCCGGTCCGGCCAAATCCAGGAAGATCCAGGTGTCGTCGGGCTGAATCATTTTTCACGATCGATCGGAAGGAGGTGAATGGTGAATGAATATCAAGGATATCCTGCCCTGGAAGAGAAAGGATAAGGCGATACCGGTGAGAGGTCCGGGCGGCGACGAGCCCCTGCAGGCCCTCCGGAACGATCTGGATACGTTGTTCGACGAGTTCCTGGCACCGGGTTTCGATCGGCGGTCGAGTCCGCGTTGGTTCGGCCGTTCGGAGAGCGGGTTTATCCCCTCGGCCGACGTGACCGAAAACGACCGGGAGGTTAGGGTCTCCATGGAGGTTCCCGGTGTGGAGGAGAAGGATGTGGACGTTGAGATCGACGGAAACAGTCTGATCGTCCGCGGAGAGAAAAAGAAGGAGGTGACGACGGAAAAGGAGGATTACCGCCATTACGAGCGGAGCTTCGGATCCTTCCAGCGCGTGATCCCGTTGCCGGAGGGGCTGGAGGAGGATCGTGCCCGGGCCCGCTTCAAGAAAGGGGTTCTGACGGTGACGGTTCCCAAAAGCGGGGAGGAGCGGAGAAGTCGGAAGCGTATTGAAATCTCCGGTTGAGGCGGGGCCGCTCCCCTCCGGGGGAGCGGTAAGCGTCGGCCGGATTGGGGTTTATCCGAGCCTGAATTTGGTGTAGGATACGGGCTGAACCTCAAGCTTATGAACCATTACGAATCCAGCGAGCGAGTCCGTCCCTTGAAAATGGCCTTTGCCCGGCGCATCCAGGAATGGCTGGGAAAGGTGACCGGGGCGACCGAGCCCAAAGCGGAGGGCGAGACCTCGATTCCGTGGCTCGCCCACAAAGTTTTTCAGGACGCCCTGGACGAGCGCGCGACGGATATCCACCTGGATCCCGAGAGAGAGTATCTCTGCGTCCGGTTCCGTATCGACGGCATTCTTCGCGATGTTGCCTTGATCCCTCAGCGGCACGCGGCCCAGTTTCTGGGGCATATCAAATCTCTCGTGGACATCGACCCGACACCGCGCCTGAAGCCGGCCTCCGGGGGGACCATTTACGATCTGGACGGAACCGAGGTCCATCTCCGCGTGACCTGCACGCCGACGATTCAAGGCGAAAAGATTTCGATCCGCCTCCTCGATCCGAAGCGCCTGCGTTACAGTTTGGAGGAACTGGGATTGAATCCGGCCCAAAAGGAGTTGATCGACAATTGGCTGGACAGCATGACGGGCATGATCCTGGTCACGGGCGCCACCGGCAGCGGAAAGACCACCAGCCTCTATGCCCTCCTCCACGAGCTCAAGCTTCTGAACCGGAGTGTCGTCACCATCGAGGACCCGGTGGAGTACCGGGTCGAGGGCATTATTCAGATGCAGGTGAACGAGGCGCGGGGAATCACGTTCAGCGAAGCGGTGAAAACCATGCTGAGGCTTGATCCCGATTTCCTGATGGTCGGTGAAATGCGGGACCGCGCCTCGGCGGAAGCGGCCCTGACCGCCTCGTCCACCGGCAAAGTCCTGCTCAGCAGCCTGCACAGTCGCGATGCCGCCGGGACGGTAACGGCGTTGCGCAACCTCAATATCGAAGATTTCGAGATCACCGCCGCCCTGGAACTGGTGGTTTCGCAGCGGCTGATCCGCCGGTTATGCCCGCATTGCAAAAAACAATGCCCGACTCCGCCGGAGGACAAACAATGGCTCGAATCGATCGGTTTTGACGCGCCGGAACAATCGTGGACGGGCGTTGGCTGTGACCAATGCCGCGAGACCGGCTACCACCGCCGAATCGGATTGTTCGAGGTCTGGCGGGTTGATGAGCAGGCCAATCACTTGATCCTCAAACATACCGATGAACGAAGCCTGCGGAGGGCCATTCGGGAAAGCGGAATCCCTTCGCTCCTCGATGACGGCCTGCAGAAGGCGGCGAAGGGCGTCACCAGCATTAAGGAGCTCCGGCGGGTCAGCAGTTACGGATTCGGCATCACGTCCTGAACGGCGCCGGTGCCGGCTTTTTTCACGATCGCCGACCGGTTTCGAAATGGGCGGATCAGGTTATGTCCCGGATGCTCAGCTTTGAGCCCATCGTCGAACGGACCGGCGTGTGGCTGTAATAGGTGCCCTGTACGGGTGACGCTGTTTGGGGAACGGGCGCCGAGGCGGTCGGCAGGTAGTATTCGTTGCAGGCCACCCCGTTTGCCGGGTCGAATCCTTTCCATCCGGCGCCGGGCAGGTAGACCTCCGTCCACGCGTGCAGCGTGCTTTCGGCCAGGGCGCCCTCGGCGGTTTCCTGGCCGGGAACGTACAGGTAACCGCTTGTGAACCGGGCGGCCAGGCCGAGACGGCGGCAGGTTTCGGTCAGCAGCCAGGCGAAATCCCGGCAGGTGCCCGAACCTTTTTCCAGCGTTTCCCCGGGGGTCTGAACACCGGGCTCCTTCCGTTGACCGTATTCGAAACCTTCGTGGACATGCCGGTTGAGGTCCGCCAGGAAAGGGACGGTTTCCGTCTCCCGGCCGGTGCGACAGGCACGCGCCCATTGGTTAACGCTGCCGGACGGATCCGGCTCGACCGGCTCCAGGTACGGTTGCAGGGCCGCGTATTCCTCCCGTGTATACTGGAAGGGGAAAAACGCCGCGTGGGCGTCGAGGAGAAAGTCGTAGGGATTGCGCGGGGCGTTGAGAATCGTCATGGACAGGTCGATCGTGATTTCCCGGTCCGGGTCGGGAAAAAAAATCCGCAGGTGCAGGTTGTCGCAGGCATCGCGAACCCAGTGTTTGACTCCCGTCGGGCTGACGTCGATACGGAAGGCTTCCAGGCGGGTGAAGGTATCCTCCCTCGGCCGCAGATAGATCGAATGGGGGGCGAGCGAGACCACCTTGGCGTAGCTGTAGCAGGTGTGATGGTGAATTTGCAGTTTCATGGATTCGGATGGCGACGTGTGCCGGCTGGCCTTCCACCATTACTAACAGGGATCGTCGCGGTGGCAAGCGAGGGTTCCGCTCGTTTTTCCCGGGCGGCCTGACGCTTGCCGCGCGGCAGGCAGGGACGTCCGCGGGCGGTGGGGGACTATGGGGACACGGATTCAGGGCGCCGGGTTTTTCGCCGCCCGCGCCGTTGGACCGATACGCTCACCTCCAGGGCGTGGGCGCTCGCGCCTTTGAACGTGCCGCGCAGGGGAGCGACGTCCCGGTAATCCCTCCCGCTTCCGACGCGGACGTGGCGTTCGCCGGCGGGCCCGTTGTTGGTCGGATCGAGTCCCCACCAAACGCCCCCGGGCAGAAAAACCTCCACCCAGGCATGGCTTGCGGCCGACCCGGTCAGGGACGGTCCGGCGGAGGCCGCGGGTGTGTGGGATTCGATGTAGCCGCTGACATAGCGGGCGGGAAACCCGTGAATCCGCAGGATTGCCAGCATGAGGTGGGCGAAGTCCTGGCAGACGCCGCGCCGTTTGGCGATGACTTCCGCCAGCGGCGTTCCGACCTCGGTGGTGCCGGGGCGGTAGCGAAAATGGGTGTGGATCCAGCGATTGAGGCCCTCGAGACAGGGCCCCAGCGGTTCGCCCGGCGGGAAGGGGTTGTCCGCGAGGCGCCGTACCGTTGGGTCGAGGGGAACGTAAAAGGTCGGTTGAACAAAATCGAAGAGGTGCATCATCTGGCTGCGCAGGATCTGCCGGGCCTCGCCGGCGGTGACATCCAGGCAGGGCGCGGGAGGGGTCCAGGACCGGGTTTCCACGTCCGTCCAGGCGTCGATGGTCAGGCGCTCGTGCCGGAACGGCACGGAAAAATATTCCACGCGGTTGCCGAAATAATCGACATAGTGGTCAAGCGGTACGGACGGCTGGACCGAGATTCCCCGGCCGAGCACCTGCTGGCCGGGACCGTCCTGGGGCCAGACGCGGAGCTCGATGAACGAATCGGATGCCGGCTCCCGGTAGACGTAATCAGTGCGATGGTTGATACGGAAATACATGTTGGCACGGGGGGCGTCGGCGACCGGTTGCGTTGCTTCCGGCCGCGCGGAGATCGGTATTCATTCGGCGGCTTTTCGCGACCGCGTCTTGCCGGTGTCCACGGCTTTCGCGGCACCCGGGGGAGAAACCATGGCCCGGTTGACGAGGAGGTGCAGGTGACTGAAATACGTGTCCTCCAGAAGTTGGTGGATGGATGTGAAGCCCGCCTCCAGGTGGCTGTTTTCGGTTTCGAGGCGTTTTTTCATTTCTTCCAGGCGGCCGCTTTCCAGGGGTTTCGAGTACTCGGGATCATCCGGTTGCCAGGGAAATGCGGCGGCGCAGGAAATCCCGCGGATATGGGAGCAAAGGGTTTCCGCCCGATCAAAAACGGCGGTGGTCGGTGGCTGCGGTTGCCGGGCCAGAATACGCCGGAGCGATTCGCGCAGGGATTCGGCGCAATAGGCCACCGAGCTCGGTGCCTCGGTGCTCTGCCAGAGGAGCTCCGCCACCCGGTCGACGTACGCCCGGGAACGAAACTCGCGACGGTAGGCGTCGAGCGAACTCAGGATGCGCAGAAGCGCGGTGAGGTCGGGATTCTCCGTTGCGTGATCGTCGGCGGCGGCGATCGCCTCGGCCAGGGCGCGGTCCATGACCGCGACGGTGCAAAGCCCCCGTTCGAGCATCCGTCCCATCTGGAAAAAATGCCACCCTTCGTCCCGGGCCATGGTGCGGCCGGCCTTACCCTGGAGGTGCGCGGACTGGTCGACAACAAACTGGCAGGTTTCCCGCAGGCGGTCGCGGGCGAGTCGTCCGCGCGGCGCGGCCTTTTCCACCGCGTCGAGCAAGGCGGCAAGCACGTCCCACACTTCGGGTGTCAGGAACTCCCGAATGGCCTGGGCATTGTTGCGGGCGGCCCGCAGACAGAGGAGAACCGAGGCCGGATCGTTCCGGTCGAACACCAGTTTGCGGCTGAATCGAAGGGTGTCGGCCGGAGGTTTGTCGCGCCGGAAATGGTCCGATTGCCCCGTCGCCGCCGCCACCGCCAGCCAGAGGGGCCAATAGCTTGCCTGTCCGGCGGGACCAAGCTCCTCCCACCGGACCATTTCCAGTACGTTGAGCATGCGGGCGGTGTTCTCCGCCCGTTCCGTGTAACGACCGATCCAGTACAGACATTCCGCGGCGCGGCTTCCGACATGGTAATCGTACAGGGGCGGGGCGGGGGAGGTGCGTTTGGCCGCGCGGGCCGACGCCTCCGGAGAGGATTCGACCCAGACGTCCTTGCTCCCGCCGAACGTGTCGAGCGCGGCCGCCGGGCCGCGCCCGGTCTTCTGGAAACACAGGCCGCCCGGCAGCACGCGGGGGCGGTCGCCCAGGATCACAAAAAGCCGCAGGAAGAACGGCTGCGCGGAGAACGTGCGCCCGGTAAAGCGGGGCAGCGCCTGCGGGCGGAGCCAGGGATGGGCCGCGACGTATTCGGGGTGGTTCCGAAGGATCACCCTCGCATCCTTCTGCATGGGGGTGTGGAGGCGGTTGCGGAAAAAATGGGCCACCAACTCCTCGCCCTGGACGGGTTTTACCGACATGCGGGAAAGGTTTCGCCATACATAATCGGCCTGGTCGGGATCGCCGCAGTCGAATGCGGGAATCGTTTTCAGGATCGGCTCCTCGTGGAGGTAGTACCGGATGATGACGTCGGAATAGCGCATCAGCCCCTTGTTGTCGGCAATGCCGCAACCCGGGCTGTTGACGATCTGAACGGTTCCCTTGCGCAGGCAGCTTAAGAGCCCGGGGATTCCCTTGCCGCTGGTCGATCCCAGTGATACCGGGTCGAGGGCCGTGCTGCGTATCCGGCGATATATGACATCCACCGGTTCCAGCCCACCGACGGTCCGAAGGAATACCCGGCTTTCCCGGACCAGCAAGTCCTCCGGTTGAACCGTGGGAATACCCATGCGGCGGGCGAGAAAACTTTCTTCGAAAAAAGCGTGACCCGTGGCGGTATCGGTCAAAAGAACGATGCGCGGGCTTTCACGCTCGGAGCGGGCGCGGAGGGCTTCGATAAGCTCGGAACTGAATCCGGCCACGGGGTGAACGTTGAATCGGGCGAAGAGTTCGGGGATGGCGCCGCTCAAAATCCGCCGGTGCTGCAGGGCGTAGGACAGGCCGAAGGGAAGGGCGTAGTGATTCTCCACCACGGTCCACTCGCCGCTCCCGTTCCGGAAGAGGTCGACCGCGCCGAAAAGCAGGGGGGCACGGGTGACGGCGGGCAGGTGCGCCACTTCCCGCAGGAAGGCCGGGTCGCGCAGGACCAGGGGATACGGAATCGCGCGCTGGCGCAGGATCTCCTGTTCCCCGTAAATGTCCTCCACGAATGCGTTAAACGCACGGGTCCGCTGAATGACGCCGGAGCTCAGGGTGTCCCACTCGCGGGCGGCGAGAACCAGAGGCGCGAGGTCGAGATCGTAGGACGGTTCGTTGTGACTTTCGTTGTCGGCGATGGCGTAATGCAGTCCGAGCTCTTTCTGCGCTTTATCCAGACGGCCGCGACGCGTACGCAACTCTGCGGGACTGAATCGGTTCAGTGTGGATTGGAGAATCCGCGGCAACCGGGATACGTTTTTCCCGGAACCGGCGGTGAGGGTCCTGAAATGGTCGTAATGCCTTTTCCTCTTGCCCGGTGTCATGGGTCGCGGCGCTCGGCGGTCGTGCGATTGTCGCGGGCGATCATCCGCGGGGTATCGGCGGCCGGCGGTTCGCAGCCGTCGGGGAGGTCGCGGTGTTCGTGAAACACGTAGATGGGTTGGAGGGGATCGCCCGCGTAATTGGTGCCGATGACATTGTCGAAAAATTCATTGTGGTACGACGGGCATTCCCGGGCCGAGGTCATGTCGCGGGCGGCGCCCACCCCGGGGTAGGCGTACCATTCGGACATGGCGCCGCGAATCCCTGCGCGGTCGAAACGGTTGCCGTGCACCCGGTTGCGGTGGGAGCGGTCGCGCACCCGGACGGCGTCGCCGGTTTGATCGATAAAGCGGTTGTCCGCGATGACGTTGTCGCTCGCCCGGTGAGCCAGGTAAAGCGCGTGCATCAGCGCGGCGCGGTCCCCGCGATTGATAATGTCGATGAAATCGGAGCGCACCACCCGGTTGTGCCGGGAGTTGACCATGCGAACGGTGGCGGTGGAGCCCCGATGCCGAGGATTGGAGATGTTGCCGATGCGCTCGAAGAGGCAATCGGCAATCTCGTTGTGACTGTTGAAACCGTTTTCATCGTTCCGGTCGCCGTCGAGGGAAATCGCCGTGCCGTAATTGCGGATGGTGAGGTGGCGAAAACGAAGATTGGACGGTTCGCCGCCCGCATGGCGCAGCCGGAACCAGGTGCCGCCGGGGCAATTCTCCGGGGCTTCATCAGCGTCGAGGCAGCCGTCGAAAACCGGGTTCTCCGCATCCGGTCCCCCGCGGGTGAAGGTGATGGCATAATCGGGGTCGGTCGCGGTCCAGATCACGCGTTGACCGCGGTAGGTTCCCGGTGCGATGCGAACGACGACGTCGCTCCCGGGAGGCCCTTCCTCCAGGATCTGGTGAACCCGGTCCAATGTGGCGACGGCGCGCTCCGGTCCTTGGCCGTCACGCGAATCGTCTCCGTCGGCGGCCATGTGGATGACCAGGGGTGGCGGGGAGGTGGGTGCCGCGACTGCGCTGGCGGCGGCGAAAAGTAAAAGGGCGAGGGCGATGATCGATTTCATGAACGATAAGCCTGCACGATTCCGGTCCCCCCGGCAACCATGGAGGCGGGGGTGCCGGTGGGGCAGGGGATCCCGAAGGCGTCGGTTCAAACCGCACCTCCGCCGGCGAGGCGGCGGAGGTACAACATGGCCTGACGGGCGTCCTCCAGGATTTCGGGGGCCGCGCGGCCGCCGGCGAGTTCGAGGATGATGGCTCCCTGGAAACGGGTTTCCCGCAGGCGGGTGAAAAACGCGGCCCAGTCGATGTTTCCCTGGCCGGGAGCGAGGTGGTCGTCGCCGTGGCCGCGGTTGTCGTGGGCATGGATCATTTTGAGGTGCCCGGAGAGTTTGTAAAGCAGGTGGTGGAGGTCATCGGACAGAAAGGCGTGCCCCGTGTCGAGGCAGGCGCCCACCTTGTGGGAGGAAATCTCACCCAGGATCCACAGCATTTCTCCGGCGTTGCCGAAGAGGAGGTGGGGCAGTTTGTTTTCGAGGACGAGGGTGATGCCGAGTTCGGAGCAGCGGTCGGCCACGCGGTTGAGGACGTTGACCACGTTGCGCAACCGGTGCAGGAGCTCCTCGGCGGGCGGGTGGTGGGCGTGTTCGGGACCGGGGTGAATGACGAAGTGGCGAACCCGCAGGCGCGCCGCCGCCTCCGCGGCACACAGGATCTCTCCAAGCGCCCGCTCGCGCTGATTCTCGTCCAACGACGAAATATCGATGTGGTCGGCGAACGGGGCGTGAAAGGAGTAGGCCTCCATGCCGAGTTTGTCCAGGCGCCGGGCCGCCGCCTCCACCTTCTCGGCGTCGTGGTAGTCGAGGTGCCTGGGAAACGAACAGATTTCCACCAGGTTGAACCCGCCGTTGCGGAGGGGTTCCAGGCAGTCAAAGATGCTCTGCCGGTAGAAACAGCCGGTTGAAAGGCCGATGGGCCAGTCGCTCATAACGTCTCCTTTCCAGTAAGGATTGTCGATAGGGTTCCAGGTTGTCGCGGCAAACGCCCTCCGGCAACAGCTTCTGCTCCCGGGCCGATTGTGAGTTGAAGCCGACGAGATCGTCGACGCCGGTGATAAATAGACCACTGAAGAGGCGGGTGTAAAAGTCCGCCCGGGTGGATGGTTCGTAGCCGTGCCACTGGGCGCCCCAACCGAAATCGCGGGCGTATTTGGAGTGGATCAGTCCGGCGATGTGACGCGGATGGTGGCCGAGGGCGAGCATGACCCGGACGACCCGTTCGATCCCGGACGGTTGCAGGAGCAGGTCGTTGGGGTTTTGCAGAATATGACGGGCACAGGACGGCAGGGGATCGAGCGGCGTGCGGTCGTAGGTTTCGGGCCACTTTTCCGGCGGGTGCGGTTCCTGGGAATAATACCATTGGTGAAACCGGTGCAGCGGCGAATCAAAGTAGGCGTCGAGCAGTCCGGCGGTCCCCTCGGAGCAGTCGGGCAGCCGGGTGGTGCACCGCTCGGCGTGGGCCGCAACCCGGTCCGGTTTTCGCATCCATTCGAGAACCTCGGCCGGATCGAGCCCTTCGTGGGGCACGCAGAAAAGTACCGGTGGATCGGCGCTGATTTCCGCGCCCAGGATTCCGCGCTGCTGGACGGCCTTCAGGTAGGGACTGAAGGGAACCCGGACCGTCCGAACGGTAAGGGGATCGCCGTATTCCGAGAGATCGATCGAGATCATTTCCCGGCCCCGCTCGATCGGCCCTACCAGGACCGCGGTGAGCTCGACCGGGATGCGGCAGCGCCAGGCCGCCGCCCGTTTGATCTCGTGGCCCAGGTATTCCATGAGGTAGGCGAGCCCGGCGTAGGCGCGCCCGAGTTCGGGGTGGACGTCTTCGCCGGCGGGGGGCGCCGGTTGCGCGTAATGCCGTTCCAGGGCCGGCGAAACACGGCCCAGGGCGGCCAGCCGGGCGAAGGTCGGCGACCGCCGGTGGATGGTCCACAGGAGATGGTGACCGCGTCCGCTCACGAGGTGAAGGGGAGCGATGCCGCGGGCGCCGAGAATGCGGGTGGCGGCTTCCGTGACGGGCTGCTGCAAACCGAAACTCCGCCCGGGATCGAGGTAGACCTCGGCCGGAAAATCGTAGTTGACGTACTCGATGTCGAGGTCCGCCAGGAGGTACTCCCGGTCCCAGCAGGAGCGGCCGATTTCATTCTCACTTGCGAAACAGTGTTCCAGCCGTTCGACCGGCAGGGGCGGGCTCTCGTGGTGGGCCATTCCGGGATCGCCCGCCGTGATGTAGTGACAGGTTATCGCCTCCGGTGTCTGACCCCCCAGAAAGTCGCGAATGCGGGCCCGAACCGCCGCTGATGAAAAGTAACCACCCATCGAAATTGCACGGGAGCCCAGACCTCAGGGTGGCATCGCCGGATTCCTGAGTTCCCGGACCCCGGTTTGGCGGGTGCGCATCGGCTGTCATCAGCCCGCACCGCCCACCGACGGACGCCCGGGAAGCGGGAGCGTTCCCGGGGCAACGATAATACGGAACCGTTCCCGATTCCAGCGCGACCTCAAGTAAGTCGCTTGTTTTCCCGGCGGGAGCGGTGCCAGAGCGCGCAGCCGGCGGCGGCGAGCCCGAGCAACAGAGCGACGACCGTCGGTCCCGGGATGACGTTCACGACACGGTCGAGGTGTCGACCGATCTGCAGGAGGGGAACCCCTGGACAAGAATGCCGTCCTCACCGAATCGCGGGTCGACACCGACGGCACCCCGGTGATGGCGGTTTCGGATGCGGCTCCGGTGGGAGAGGGCTCCTCGCGCTACCTGCGCGTGAGGACCGAGTGGCGGCCCTGAGGGGTCGGCGGGCATCCTTCAAAAAGAAATTCTTATTTTATGCTTGCAATTAATAAAGCATATCTTATGTTTAAGATGGTCCTGTTTGCCCGGCCATGGAAATCCACCTTTACCTGTCCCTGATCCCGGAATCCCTGGTGGCTTCGATGCTGCCTCCGGATGATTTTGGTGCTTATTACGCCACCGGAACCCAGCGGCATTCGCGGGGAAGGGCGATCTTTTTTGAGGTTTCGCGCGATATCCGGTCGGATTACCTCGCCGTCGACGACATCGAGAAACGCTGTGTTCCGCATGCGGACGGACGACCGAGGAAATCGACCTACCTCGGGGTCTACCGGGTGTTGGAGCACGTGTCGCGGGAGTTCCTGGGCAAGTTGCACCTGGTGACGGCGGACGGGAAGGTTCTGGGGCTGGACCCGGCCGAGCCGCCCGAGGACGCCGGCACCGGTCTTCACCTCTACCAGGAGCTTTGTCCGCTGCGCCCCCGCGTCGTGAGCAAGCTCGGACCGCGGGCTTTCGGCGCCAAACTGACTGACCGCCGGCAACCGGTTTCCCTGGACCGCCTGGTCTATTGCGAACTCCGGCTCGACGAGCTTGCAAACGATCCGGAGAAGGGCCGGGCCGACGACCTCCCCTATGCCAATATCGCCCACTTGCGGGATTGCCTCGTCCTGGTGCGCGACCATCCGGAAAAGGCGGTGAAGGTGGTTGTGCGCACGATGCCGGACGATTTTCTTTACCGGACGCTCCTGGGGGGGCTCTACGTGGCGGATGCCTCGGGCCTCACTTATTACCCCGTACCGGACCTCGACCTTCTGGAGAAGGAGCACTACGATTGGTGGCATTCGGTGGTGTCGTCCCTGTCCTGAGGGGATCCCCGATTCACCGCGGCTTACGGATTTTGCCGGTTGTCCAGGGCGTCGATTTTTTCCACCACCGCGCTCCAGTCGGCGTAGGCTTGCCGGAGGTCGAGTTTGAGCGCGTCGTATTCGCGGACCGAGGCCCGGGCTTCGGCGGCGTTGCCGTAGAAACCGGGGTCGGCCATCTGCGCTTCCAGCGCTTCTTTTCGTTTTTCCAGGTCCGCGATTTTTTTTTCGAGCGATTCACCCTTCTCGCGCAGCGGTTTGAGCCGGCGGGCCGCTTCCTGGCGCCGGGCCGCATCGCGGCGCCGGCGTTCCCTGGGGGAGAGGCCGTCGGGTTTGCGGCGGCCGGCGGACGGATCGCCGTGCGGTCCCGGCCCGGCGGCCTTTTCTTCTTCCCGCTTTTGCAGGTAGTCGCTGACGTTGCCCGGGAGAAGTCGGAGCCCCGACTGGCTCACTTCGAGAACTTTGTTCACCACCGGATCGAGGAACGCGCGGTCGTGGGAGACGATGACAAAGGTGCCCGGAAACGCGTTGAGGGCATCCTGCAGCACCCGTTTCGACTGCATGTCGAGGTGGTTGGTGGGCTCGTCGAGAATGAGAAAATTGCCCGCACGGAGCAGCATGCGCACCAGGGCGAGACGGCTCTTTTCCCCGCCGGATAAGACCGAAACGTGTTTAAAGACATCGTCTCCCTTGAACAGAAACGCTCCCAGCAGTGTGCGGACGCGCGTCTCGGTCGTGTCGGGCGCGGTTTCTTCGGCCGATCCCAGAACGGTTTTCTTCGGATCGAGTTCCTGGGCCTGGTGCTGGGCGAAGAGCGACAACTTGAGGTTGTGGCCCTCCGTTCGCTCCCCGGCAGTGGGCGGTTCGGTGCCGGCCAGAATGCGTGCGAGGGTGGATTTGCCCGCGCCGTTGACCCCCACGACAGCGATGCGGTCGCCGCGTTCGATGCGCAGGTCGAGGTCGCGGAATACCGTCAGGTCGCCGTACGCTTTGGCGACCCCCTGGAGTTCCATGACCACGCGTCCGCTCTTGGGCGGCTCGGGAAAACGGAAGGCGATGCGGTCTTCCTCTTCCTCCAACTCGATCAGGTCGACTTTCTCCAGTTGCTTGATCCGGCTCTGGACCTGGGCGGCTTTGGTGGCCTTGGCCCTGAAGCGGTCGATAAAGCGCTGGGTCTGCGCCAGCTTCTTGTCCTGGTTCGCTTTCGCCTGGCGGAGGATGTGTTTTCGATGGGCGCTTTCGTTTTCGTAAAAGGAGAAATTGCCCGCGTAATCCTCCATTCGCCCCAGCGAAAGGGCCAGGGTTCGGGTGCAGAGGGTGTCGAGGAAGGCGCGGTCGTGTGAGACGATCATGAGGGCGCCGTCGTAGTCGCGCAGGTAGTTTTCGAGCCACTGCTGGGAATCGATATCGAGGTGGTTGGTCGGTTCGTCCAGGAGCAGGAGCGCGGGTTCCCGCAGGAGGAGCTTGGCCATGGCCAGGCGCATTTGCCAACCGCCGCTGAATTCGTTCGTGGGGCGGTTCATATCCCCGACGGAAAACCCGAGTCCGAGCAGGACACTCTCGATTTTCGACTTCATGCGGAAAGCGTCCAACTCCTCCAGGCGGTGCTGCAATTCGCCCTCGATCTCGAGCAGCTCGGCATGGTTTTCATCGCCGGATTCGAGCCCGTCGAGTTCCCGCCGCAGGTCTTCCAGCCGCCGTTGCACCTCGAGGACTTCCTCGAAGGCGGTTTCCACTTCCCGGTACACCGTTTCGCCTTCGGCGACAAGGCCCTCCTGGGGCAGGTAACCGACCGTCACGTAGCGCGCGCGGCTGACCTCGCCGCCGTCGGTTTCGGCGTGACCGGCGATCACCTTGAGCAGGGTCGTTTTGCCCGCCCCGTTCGAGCCCACCAGCCCGATGCGGTCCCGCGGGCCGATGTGGGCGGAAACCTCGTCGAAGATTTTCCGTCCCCCGTACTGCAATGAGAGTCTGTCCAGCGTAAGCATGTCGTCAGCAGGTCGATCGCCAACCCGGTGTTCGCGTTCCTCCCACACATTGGCGTTTGCCGGGCGGGGTTCAAGGGTCAATCCGGTTTAGTCCGAATGGCGCGCCCACCGGAGCGGCGCGCTGCGCCTCGATGCCGGCTCCGCCGGGTTTTGGGGATGGGGGGAGTCGACGGCACGGCCGGGATTTCGGGGTGATTGCCATTCGCATCACCCGCGGAACTGGACATTTGACGCAACCCCGTGTTTTGTCTGGGGTCTGAAGTCGTTTCAGGTCCATCCAGAGAAAGGGAACCATGTTGGAGCAAAAGAACCCGGAAGTAGTCGAGAGAGTACGCGCGGCGCGGGAGCGCACGTTCAAGGAACTGCACAAGACCGTTGTCGGACAGGAAGCGGTGATCGAACAGATCATCATCGCCCTGCTGGCCCAGGGACACGCGCTGCTCATGGGGGTGCCGGGACTGGGGAAAACGCTGCTGGTCAAGTCGATCGCCCGCCTGTTTTCGCTCAGCTTCAAACGGATCCAATTCACCCCGGACCTGATGCCGGCCGATATTTTCGGAACCGAGGTGATCGAGGAGGATCCGGCTACCGGGAAACGGAGCTTCCGTTTCGTCAAGGGTCCGGTGTTTGCGAATATCCTGTTGGCCGACGAGATCAACCGCACCCCGCCGAAAACGCAGTCGGCCCTGCTCGAGGCCATGGGCGAGCGGCACGTGACCGCCGCCGGCCACACCCACGAGCTGGAGCCGCCGTTCTTTGTTTTGGCCACCCAGAATCCCATCGAGCTGGAAGGTACCTACCCGTTGCCCGAAGCCCAGCTGGACCGGTTCCTCCTCAATTGTGTCATGGACTACCTCAGTACGGAGGACGAGGAACGCATGGTGGCGGCCACGACGTCGCCGGAGGAAGCCGCACCGGAGGCGATTTTCACTCGCGAGGAGATTCTCGACCTGCAACGGGTGGTGCGTGAGGTGCCGGTGTCGCAGAACGTGGTCTCCTACGCCGTCCGCCTGGTGGCGGCCACCCGTCCGGACAATCCCCAGGCGACGCCGAAAGTGCGGGAAATGATAAAATGGGGGGCCGGTTCCCGCGCTTCCCAGGCGCTCATCCTGGCCGGCAAGGCGCGGGCGCTCCTGGAGGGCCGATACAATGTGGCCTGCGAGGACGTGCGTGCGCTGGCCCTGCCGGTGTTGCGCCACCGGGTGATCACCAACTTCCACGCCGAAGCCGAAGGGGTCCGGTCGGCGGATATCGTCCGCGATCTCCTCAAGCGGGTTTCGGAAGACTGATGGCCACCGCCCTGGTAGATCTGCTTTCGCCCGCCACGCTTTCCCGTATCGAGAACTACGCGTTGATGGCGAAAGTGGCGGTGGAAGGTTATATGTCGGGCCTTCACCGGAGTTTTTCCCACGGGCAGGGGAGCGAGTTCCTCCAGTACCGCAGCTACGTCCCGGGCGACGACCTGAAGTACGTGGACTGGAAGGTGTTTTCGCGCAGCGATAAGTTTTACACCAAGGTCTACCAGGAGGAGACCAATATGAACTGTTACCTGGTGCTGGATGCGAGCGCGTCCATGGATTACCGTGGTGAGCGGGCCTCCTGCACCAAGTGGCATTACGCGACCATGGTGGCGGCCTGCCTGGCCTACCTGGCTTCGCGCCAGGGCGACAATGTCGGCCTGTGCCTCTACAACGACGACCTGGTGGAGATGATCGACGCCCGGCAACGGCAGGGGCAACTCCAGCGCATCCTGACCGCCCTCGCCCGGCACAAACCCACGGGATCCGCCCGTCACGACTACTCCTGGAACTACCTGGCGGGACACCTCCGCAGCCGCGGCATGGTTGTCTGCCTCTCCGACTTTCTCGAAGCCGAAGACACGTTGCCGCCGATCCTGAAACGGATTCGTTATGCCCGGCACGAGTGTGTGGCGGTCCAGGTGCTCGACCCGGATGAGCGCGACCTTCCGTTTGACCAGTCGACCGAGTTCATCGATCCGGAGGCGGGACGACGAATCCTGACAAATCCCTCCAAGGTGCGGAGCCATTACGTGGAAAGGATGAACGAATTTCAGGAAACGTTGTCGGTATCCATGGGGCGTTCCCAGGTGGAGTTTCTGCCGTTGATCAGTTCGGACTCCCTCGCGCGGTCGTTGTCGGCGTACCTCCACAAACGGGAGGCCATGCAATGATCCCGGGGGTTCACCGGGGGGATCCAGGGACACTCGGGGCCGCCGTACGATGCTGACGTTTCAATATACATGGATGCTGTGGGGATTGCTCGGATTGGCGGTGCCGGTGCTGCTGCACCTGATCCACCGGGAGCTTTTCCGGCCGCACCGTTTCCCGTCGATCCGGTTTATCCTCAAAGGGAAGCTGCCGTTCCAGAAACGAAAAATCCCGCGCGATCTCCTCCTGTTGGCGGTCCGGATGCTCCTGTTTGCCGCGCTGATCCTGGCCCTCGCCCGTCCCGAGTGGCAGCCGCGTGAAACCGCGCTCGCTGCCGGGGAGAGGGCGGACGAGCGTATTGTGTTCCTGATCGACCTCTCCGCCAGCATGGGGGGATGGGATTCCCTCAATGAGGCCCGCCGGGCGGTCGGGGAAATCCTGGAGGACCGTCCTGGCGCGGAGGTCGGATGGGTGTTTTCCTCCAACCGTGTGGTCGGGTCGGAGGCCCCGACCCGCGATCACGATCGCCTGCGGGAGGCGCTCGAGGCGGTTGAACCCGAGTTGGTCGCGGGGCAGCACCGGGAGGGGATGCGGGAGGCGCTGGCGCTGCTGGGCGGCGAGGACGCCGACCGCACCCTCATGGTGGTTTCCGATTTGCAGGCGACGGCGTGGGAGCGGGGGCGCCTTCCCGAAGTGCCGCACGCCATCGGCCTGGAGTGGGTGCGGGTGGGCCGCGACCGCGTCGAGAATGCCGCCGTGGTGCGGGTTCGTTCGTATCCGCGCGGCGAGGACGACCGGCACGTCCAGGCGGCATTGCACAATTTCGGATCCGAGCCGGTGGAGCGCACGGTGACGCTGCGGGCCGGTAATCAGAGTTGGGAGCAGCGCGTTACCCTGCCGCCGGAACGCGTCACCGAGGTCGCCTTCGAGGTGAGTGCGGAGGCCGCCCGCGGCCGGCTGTCGTTGGACGGTGACGCGTTCGAGGCGGACGATCATTATTATTTCTGGATGGGACGTCCCCCCGCTCTGCGCGTCCTGGCGGTCGCGCCGGTCCGCGACGAGCCGGGCACGGCGGAGGCGTTGTTTTTCCTGGAACGCGCCCTGACTGCCCGGGGGGAAACCCTGTGGCTGCAGTTCGAGGTTGAAGCGGTCGAACCAAATGGGGTGGGGGCGGATTGGTCGGGGTACCAGGCAGTGTTTCTGCTTGGCGCCCTGCGCCACCTGGAGGACGAGGCCTGGGAGGCCCTGCACGCCTACCTGGAATCGGGAGGCGTGGTGATCGCCACGCCCGGTGCGGCGCCGGGGCGTTTGACCGGTCTCCTCCGGGAACGCGGACTGCTCGACGCCGAACACCTGGGCTCGGCCCGCGCGGACCGGCGCGGACCGACCACGTTGTCCCTGGACTGGATCAACCCGGACAGTCCCCTCGGCGGGGTATTCGGCGACGAGGCGGCGCGGAGCCTGCAGATGATTTCGCTTTACCGGTACCTTCGCCTCGACGTGCGGAACGAGGACGCGGAGGATTGGCTGCGTTCGTCCGGGGACGATCCGCTGCTCGTCTATCGGGGCATCGGGCGGGGAACGTTCCTGTTCTTTGCGTTCCCTTTTGAAACCTCCTGGAGTGAGCTTCCCCTGACCGGCGGCTTTTTGCCCCTGGTGCGGGAATTGATATCCGGCGACCTGTCGGCCGATCACGGGATTGTGCGCGAGGAAACCGGTTTCGATGTGAATCGCGCTGCCGAACGGCTCGGCGTGCCGCCCGATGACGGATTCTGGAACCAGGTGGATCCCGGCGTGCCGGGCGTTTACGCCGAGGGCGGGGCCCCGATCGAGATAAACCTTTCGCGGCGCGAATCGGTCCTGGCCACCGCCAGTCCCGTCGACCTCGCCCGCGCCGTGCGGCCCCGGGTCGAAGCGGGGGACCCGGCGACCGAGGTGGCGGCGGCCGGCCGGGGCGACGACACGCCCTCCCGGCCGCTCTGGCCCTGGCTGGCCCTGGCGGCGGCGGGATTTTTCCTCGTGGAGATGCTGATTGCCGCGCGCGGCGACCGGGCCGGCCGCGGTTTGACAAAGAGCGCCGGCCCGGAAACAAGTAACCAGGTGGAAGCATGATCGATTCACTCACAGAGAGGCTGTCCCGTTCCCGCACGCTCCTGCAGCGCCGGTGGTGGCTGAGCGGCTTGTTGGTGAATATCCTGACCGTCTTTGCGCTTCTTCTTTTGCTCGGGGCGGCTAACCGGATTTTTCCGCTCCGGGAACAACAGGCGTTTGTCCTGTTCCTCCCCGTGTTTCTCCTTTTTGTGGGACGTCTCGTATGGGATACCTACCGCGCCTGGCTGGCGCCCCCGTCCCTGCCGCAACTGGCCGCGGAGGTGGAAAAGGTGAATCCCCGGTGGATGGACGCGCTGATCTGCGCGGTGGAGCAGGAGGAGCGGCCGCCGGAAAAGCGCCGCGAACTCGAGCGGGCGCTGGTGGAGAAGATGCGCCGCGAGACCGCGCGGGTGGACTTTGCCGAAGTGCTCATGCGTCCGCGCTGGCGCAACGGACCGCTCGCGGCCATGGGGTTTTTGCTCTTGGTCCTCGCCTGGCCGGCGGCCGGAAACGAGTACTCGCGCAAGGCCGCTCACCATTTCGGGGACTTGTTAAGCGGCACCTCATCGGGGATCGCGGTGGCCCCGGGGGACCACGCGGTGCCGGTGGACACCGATGCGCGTATCACCGCCGAGGTCCTGCGATGGGAGGACGAGGCCAGGGT
>PXDC01000202.1 GCA_003565135.1 Verrucomicrobiota bacterium | reverse complement strand
GACGATTCCGCTCTGCTGGATGAAATCGATCTGTCGCTGAAAGATGTCCGGGCCATCGCTGTCGAAACCCACGATAAAACCGCCCTGTACCTGAAGACCCGCGCGCTGGATCGTGCGCACGCACTCCAGCAGGTCGCGGTTCCGGTTCTGGCCCTTGTTGCACTCCGCCAGTCCCTCGGCGCTCGGTGTCTCGATTCCGACAAAAACCGTATCGAATCCCGCTCGCACCATTGATGCCATCAACCGGGGATCGTCCGATAGGTTTATGGATGCTTCCGTGTAAAAAGGGATGCCCTTTCTTCCTTTTTGCCAGGCCTCAAGAGCGGGTAGGAGATTTGTACGAAGGTAACGTTTGTTGCCGATAAAGTTGTCGTCCACGAAGAAAATCGATCCGCGCCACCCGGCATCGTAAATGGCGTCCAATTCCCCAACGATTTGCGCGGCAGTCTTGATACGCGGTCGATGGCCGAACAAAGCGGTGACATTGCAGAACTCGCAGTCAAAGGGACATCCTCGCGAGAACTGAACACTCATGGATGAGTAATGTTTCAGAGCGATAAGATCCCATCGCGGCACCGGTGTTTTTTCGAGGGAGGGAAACACGCGGCTCTCATATCGTCCGGCGGGGTTTCCCGATTCCCAGTCCGCCAGAAAAAGCGGCAGCGTTACTTCGGCTTCGTTCAATATCAGATGGTCGACCTCGGGAAAGGATTCCGGCTCGCAGGTGAATAATGGCCCGCCACCCACAATCGGAATGGCGGCGGTCCGAACCCGTGAGATAACCTGTTTCGCGGATTCCTTCTGGACGACCATGCCCCCGATAAACACCAGCTCGGCCCAGTCGATGTCCTTGCGCCGCAAACGGCGAACATTCATATCCACCAGGCGAAGTTGCCAATCCTCGGGCAGCATGGCGGCAACGGTCAATAAACCCAATGGGGGAAACGCGGAACGCTTCCCGAGGAAGCGCAGGGCGTATTTGAAGCTCCAGTATGTCGCCGGGAACTCCGGGTAGATCAATAGCACTCTCATAAAGGCGTTCCCTTTTGCGGCCGGCGGCAATGGTCAGTCTTCGTGTCGTACGGAAACCGACCCCCCACGATTCCCGGGCATCAGTTGCGGGCCGAGCCCGGGAAAAGATCGGTTCGAATTTCAGTGCTCGGCGAAAGTTGGATAAAACCCTACCATAGGTGTCCATCAATCTGCCGCGCACCCTTTGCGTGAAGCCGGGCGATTTTTGTTCCGGCACGGGCAACGAGGGTCTCCTCGAGAGTTGGGGCCCGTTAGGTGCTTTGATCGGACACCAGGGTGTTTCCCGGATTAGCGGCGTTTTCCTCCGGAAGTGCCTCGGTTTCCCTGAGTGCCTCGCGGGCGATCCTCGAGATCCAGATGGTGACCATGAGCGTTGCGATCAGGCCAACCACCAGCAGCGTCCACTCCAGCGGTGTTCGTCCCGTCTCGGTTCCGGTCGCGGTTTCCAGGCCGGCCCGTCCGAGCGTTCCGAGGTAGACGTAGACCAGTACGCCCGGCATCATGCCGACCCAACTGGCCGCGACGTACGGCCAGAAGCGAACCGCCGTCAGGCCGTAGAAGAAATTGCTGAGGTTGAACGGAATCAGCGGGCTGAGCCGAAGGAGAAAGATCAGGCGCGCCCCTTTCCTGCCGATGGCGCGGTCCAGCGCGCGAAACTTCGGTTTGTCGTGCGTCATCGCCTCGATTTTGTCCCGGGCGAGAAAACGACCGATAAGAAACGCCAGCGCCGCTCCCGTAGTCGCACCGACCGAAACGGCCACGAAGCCCCAACCCAAACCAAAGGCGAATCCGGCCCCCAGTGAAAAGATCGCGCCCGGCAGCATCAGCACGGTGGCGGCGGCGTAGATTCCGGCAAACAACACGACTCCCGCGACTCCCAGTTCCCCGACCCAGCGATTGAAATCACCCAGCCATTCACCGACCGGCAGAAACCGGCTCAGCACGAACAGTCCGATCAGCGCGCCGACCAGCGCCGCGAGCTTGAAGACGTTTTTTCGCTTGGTGTTGGGAATGGTTTGTTCCTCATGCATACCACGGTAGACGAACCGGAACGCGGACTATTTCATTGGAATCGTCGTTAATCGCCCGTTCTTGACGGCGTTCGCGTTCGCAGCAACTGTTAACGAACGGAGTGTTCGGGGTCAATGCGGGCGTTCCGAACCGGCATGTCATCACGAAAAAAGAAATCCGGCGGAAGGGCGTCGAACAGGGCGTCGGCCCGCCGCAAACGAAACCGTCCGTGTCCCTGCGGCAGCGGGCGCACCTTCGACAGTTGCTGCGGGGACAACGGCTCCGGCGAGGGTGTTCGCGGGGAAGGGCGGTCCTATGTTCCGTTGACGATCATTCTTTTACTCCTGGCCGGCGCACTCGGTTTTGCCGCGTGGGGGCCCTGGCGCGGCGACCCGGAACCCTGGGAGTACGACGGGGCCCGTGACCGGTACTGGCATCCTGATCACGGACACTGGCACGACGGACGCCCTCCCGGTGATCCGGAATCTCCGCCCGTCCCGGACACGCCCCGTCCCTGGGCCTACGACGAGGTCAACGACCGTTATTGGCATCCGCTGCATCGGCATTGGCACGACGGTCGCCCGCCTGAAGACCCGTGGCGGACCCAGCCGACTACCGCCGTTCCGGAACCCTGGGAATACGATGCGGCGAACAACCGGCACTGGGATCCCGACCACGGCCACTGGCATTCGGGTCCGCCTCCTCCTCCCGGCGAGCGGTGACGCCTATTTCAACCGTCCGTGCCATCCCGCCAGGCGTTCGGCGGAAAGGCCGAGATGCCAGCCCAGGATCATGCACTGGTGCACCAGGGTGGTGCGAACGGTCCCGTGGTCCAACCAGCGGCGCGACGAAGTCGTCACCGAGCCGGACGCCAGCGCAATGCGGCCCCGGCGGCGAAGGCGGCGCACGAAATCGTAATCCTCCATGATCGGCAGTTCGCGAAAGCCGCCCAAGTCCGCAAAGGTTTCGCGGCGAAGGAAAAGGGCCTGATCTCCATAGGGGAGTCGGACGAGCCTGGAGCGAAGATTGGCTCCGGCGGCGATCAACCGTAAGCTCCGCCGAGGGTCGTCGAAAGCCAGCCGGAAGGCGCCGGCCACGACATCGGATTCCCGCAGCACGGCTTCGACGTGTAGGGGGTAATCCGGGGGAAGCAAGGTGTCGGCGTGCAGGAAAAGCAGGATGTCACCGCTCGCCTTCGCCGCGCCGGCGTTCATCTGGACGGCACGCCCGGGAGGAGCGATCAGACAGCGGGCGCCGGTCTCTCGCGCGAGGGCGACCGTGTCGTCGGCGCTCCCCCCGTCGACCACAATGACCTCTGCGGCCGAATCGCTCGCGACTCGCGCCAAAGTGGCGGGCAGGCAGCGGGCTTCGTTGATCGCGGGAACGATCACCGACAGGCGGCAGGTCGATCCGGCGCGTCCCCCTGGTGAATCCGGCGATGGTCTTTCCGAGATCATGTTCCGGAATTAAAATATCGGCTTGTTCCCATCGCTTCAACCGCATCGCCGATCCGTTTCAGCGCGAGTATGTACGCGGCCGTTCGCAGGGGCACCTCATGCTCGGCCGCCAGATCGCGCACCGCTTGGAATTGCGTCCGCATGCGTTTTTCCAGGCGTTTCGTGACCTCGTCTTCCGACCAGTAATCGCCCGACCGGTTTTGCACCCATTCGAAGTAGCTGACGGTGACTCCGCCGGCATTCGCCAGGATGTCGGGAATGACCGGGATGCCCTTTTTCGCCAGAATGGCGTCGGCGCCGTCGTCGATCGGACCGTTGGCCAGCTCAAGGATGACGCCGGCTTTTATATCGGTGGCGTTCGCTTCGGAAATGACGTTGGACAACGCCGCGGGAACGAGGATGTCGACGTCGAGTTTCAGGATCTCTTCGTTGTCGAGTGTGTCCGCGTCGACCGCCTCGCACAAGCTTCCCTGGCAATAGACGGCCTTGAGTTCGCGGGTTTCGTTCTTGGTTCGAATCAGACTGTCGACGTCGAATCCCTCCGGCTGGTGGATTCCGCCTTTGGAATCGCTCACAGCGATGACCCTGTAACCGTCATCGTGCAGCAGGCGGGCGATCGCCTGTCCCGCGTTGCCAAAACCCTGTACGGCGACCGTCGTATCCTGCGGCGTCCATCCTTCGGCCTGTTCCCATTCTTTCAGGCAAATGTAGCCTCCGAAACCCGTGGCGGTGTCTCGCCCGCGGCTTCCTCCGAGGGATAACGGTTTCCCGGTGATGACGCCCGGCGTTCTCCGGCGCACGACCGTCGAATACTCGTCCATCATCCAACCCATGATGCGCGCGTTGGTGTAGACGTCGGGGGCCGGAATGTCGGTCTCGGGGCCGATGAAATCGGCGATTCGGGCGACGAACTCGCGACTCAGCCTTTCCAGCTCCCGGGTCGAGAGACTCTTTGGGTCCACGGCGACGCCCCCCTTGGCTCCGCCGAAAGGCAGGTCCATTACCGCGCACTTGCAGGTCATCCAGAATGCGAGCGTTTTGACTTCGTCCAGGGTAACTTCCGGGTGGTAGCGAAGACCTCCCTTGCCCGGACCACGCAGATCATTATGGCGTACCCGGTGTCCCTCGAACATGCGCAGACTTCCGTCGTCCATACGCACGGGGACGGAAACCGTTAGGATCGACTTTGCAAATTTCAAACGTTCGATCACCTCCGTATGGAGTTCGACGTGGTTGGCGGCCTGATCGAGACGGGCGACCGCGCGTTCGAAGGCGTCCTCGGGTTTGGGTGGGGTCGGCTTGGATTCGACTGTCATGACTTTTCCCTGGTGTTATACTCCCTGTCGCCACGATTTCGGATTGCTTCGTAGCGAGGGGGTTATCCCCCGATTCTCCGGGTCCCCGGATCTCCCGGGATAAACCCGGTCGCCACAAGAACGGGATAGCCGCTGTCTTCGGGATTCCGTATGTTTCGCTGAAGATATTGTGAAGGATCCCGGCCGCCGGGGTTCGTTGCCGGCCAAACTCCGGGCAAAAAGCCCGTTGCCACAAGAAAAATTCTCTTGCCGTGTCGACCGGGTTTGTCCCCGGAGCCATTCGCGGCCGATGGGCGTACGAGCGACGATGGTCCCGGTCCGCAGGGATACTCGGGACTCTTCCCGGTTGGCACCGGCTTCGTCGGGTAGAGCGTGGGAATGATCGGTACTCCTTTTGCCCGCAATCGTCGATTCACGCGAGTGCGCCTCCACAGCTCGATCCGTGTCCGGCGGTGCAGCCAAAACAATGGGTGCCGGTTCGGATGGGGAGGCGGCGGAACATTTCCGTGTCCACGTCCCAGAGTTTGTAGGGCCCATCGGCATCGCCCAGCGTCAGATTGAGTTGCTGGTTGAAGTCGCAGTCGTAAATATTGCCCAGCCAATCGATGTTAATCGTGTCGCGGCACATCAGTCCCTCCACGGATGCCGGATTGAAATTGTCCGCCAGGAGGCGCATGTAGTCTTCCAATTTTCCGTTGTGCCTGAGGTAGGCGGCGAAACGGGCTATAGGCATGTTGGTGATGGTGTAGAGATGGTGAAAATCAATGCCGAAGTGCGCTTTGAGCTCCCGTTTGTAATCGGCTTCCAAATCCGTTTGTTCGGGCGGCAGAGAATCGCCTATCGGATTGTACACGAGATGAATAGGCAGGTCCTCGCGCCGGCCGTATCCGGCTTCATTCAGGTGCCGGAGGGCAGTAATACTGGCGTCGAAAACGCCCTCGCCCCGTTGCGCGTTGACATTGTCCGGGCTGTAGCAGGGCATCGAGGCGATGACCTCGACGTTGCGTTCGGCGAAGAATGAAATCAGGTCTTCGTAACCGGGTTCCAGGAGAATGGTCAGGTTCGAACGATCGATGACGTGGTGTCCCCTGCCACAAAGGCTGTCCACGAGATAACGAAAATCCGGAATCATTTCGGGTGCGCCTCCGGTGAGATCCACGGTTTGCAGGGGATTGACATCCAGCCATTCGAGTATCCGGTCCACCGTTTCGCGAGACATGATTTCCTTGCGCTTGGGGCCGGCGTTCACGTGACAATGGGTGCAGGTCAGGTTACAGATCTTCCCCACGTTGATCTGGAGGATTCGGGGGGTGACCCGGGTCAGTCGTTTACCGTGACTGTGCAGCGCGGCGTCGAATGGATTCTTCCGCGCAGTGGGAGTTTCTGTGGTGGTCGATGTCATATTAAAAGGTGTCGATCCCGCGTCCGGGGGTCGGTCGTCACGTCGGAAAGGTGTGCTCATTGACTCAATGCTTCGACGGCTTTCAGGAGCTCCTCGGCCGAGAGGCGGTCGCGGTAGTCCGGATTTACGTGTGCGTGGCGAATGATGCCGTCGGGATCCACGAGGTACACCGCCGGGTGAGGCAGCAGGTGGTGGGAACGCCCCGAATCCGCCTCCAGGTCGATTCCGTGGTTTTCCTTGTACGTGCGTACGAGCTCGTCCTCGACCTGAAAAGCGATTCCGAAGGCCTGTGCCGCGTTCATCTCGTTGTCGGACAGCAGGCGATAGTTGAATTCCGACTTCTCCTGGTTTTGCTTTACGAGTTCGGGACGGTCGGGACTGAGGGCGAAGATTTCGATCCCGCGCTCACCGAGTTCGCTTTCGATTTTTGCCAGTTCGGCCAATTGAGTGTTGCAGAACGGACACCAGCCCCCGCGGTAAAAGACCAGCAGGGAGGTTTTTCCCCGCACCGCTTCTGCCAGATTAAACGGTTCCCGTTCTCCGGTGTGCACGGTCACTTCGGGAATTCGGTCGCCTTCCTTGAGCGCGGTTTCCGAATGGCCTTCCTTTCCGGCCAAACCTGTGCCGAACCAGGCGATAGTGAGGCCGATAATCTGCCATAACGGCACCTTTTTCTGTTTTAATGGTATTGTCATCATAAATTCTCCTCAGCCGGAAAATGCGGTGTTATCGGTTTTTTTCCGGCATCGGTATTTCCGTTTTCCGATAAAACTTCATGCCTCCTTCACCCAGGGTTCCAATTCGTCCTGCGGCGCGCGGCTCAGAACAACATAACCGCGTCCTTCGTCATTCCAGGCGTAAGCATGCCCCCCGTCCTGTTCCCGCCACGTTTCCCGCGGCCATTCGTGCAGGTACTCG
>PXDC01000015.1 GCA_003565135.1 Verrucomicrobiota bacterium | reverse complement strand
GGGCCGGGTCATCCGGTCGAGCGTGGCTCGATATCGCGTTTGCCCGTCGTCGTACGCGAAATCCTCGCCCGTCGTGGAAAAAACCGCGTGGGCCGAATCGCCGTCGCCTTCCGCCAACCGAAACGCCGCCACCGGCTCGTCGCTCAGGAGCACAGGCTCCCAGGTGCCGTCGCTAAAAAATCCGTGGCGCAGTTCGCCACCGTCGAGCCACACCACGTGAAGCGTTTCCTCGTCGACCATCGCGATTTCCGCCCGCGCAGCCTACTTGCCCGTCGTACGGCCCGTCATTCGTCAGCATTGAGTCGGTGCCGGAGTTGGGCCTCGTAGAGGTTCCGGGGACGAAGCTGTTCCGGATCGATCGGCTCGATCCACCGTCCCTCCTCCTCCATTACGGGGGCGGTATCCATATTGACGCCGACAATGTTGATCTGCGGCGGCGCAAACCGGTCCGGGGGCATTGCGATCGGGTTCGTGCTCCGGATGTTCCAATACGTGTTCCGGGCCGCGGCGTGACGGCCCAGGCCGGCCCCGCCGCCCGACGCCCAGAGCCGGGTTCCCGCTCCCGCATCGAGATCGGTGAACAGGTTTTCGTAGGGCGCCCGGCGATGGTGGTCCAGGTTGAGGTCCGTCGCGCGGCCGCCGGCCAGGACGTTGCCGAACGAACCCCGGCTAACCGTGATGTCGTGGATGTAGCGCCCGTCGATCGCAAAATCCTCCAGCAGGTTGTCTTCCCCGCCGAGGGTGATCGCATGGTGGCCGACGTGATTCCGGTCCGAGGGCGACCGCTCCGAATCGATACGGATGCCGCGCACCGTGCAAAACCGCCCGCTCACAAAAATGCCGCTCTCGGGATTCCGCATGTGCACGTCGCGCACCCACGCATGGGCGACGCCTCCGTCGATGGCAATGCCGTTGTAGCCGAGTTCGGTAAAATGCCCTTCGTAGTCGCCCCCGGGGAATTTCAGCGTCATCCCCTCGATTCCCGAGTGTGTGACGGCAGGTTCGAATGTGTGCAGGCGGGGATTCCATTCCTCCCGTACCTCGAATCGCAGCGGCCGGTCGAGTTCGACCCGATTGCCGTCGACACCGGTCACGCGGAAAACCTGGGAGGTACGGATATGTCCCCTGAGGTTTTCGATGGGACCCGGTTCACCGGCGTACAGGACGTGCGCCAGGCTTTGCGCATCGTCATCTTCCATCAGCAGACGCACGGTGTCTTCCGGCGCGAGATTTCCCGATTCGGCCAGTGTCAGGCTGCGAGCTCCGCGAGCCGCCTGTTCGGCCACTCGCGAAACCGGACGGCCGGAATCACCGCCGCGAATTCGCAGGAAGCCGCCGGACCAGGAGTAATTCGACGTGCGCCGCCCACCGGTTGTCGCTCCCCAGTTCGGCTCGACGTCCGTCAACGTACGGGGAAAGAAAAGCGTCGTATCCCCAGGTCCCTCACCCCGCAGGACGACCCGCGAACGCCGGATATCCAGAAAGCCGGTAATCACGTATTCGCCGCCGGGAACACGAACCACCGCCGGCCCGTCCTCGTTTTCCGCCGCACGTATTGCCGATTGAAACGCCTCGGTATCGTCGGTTTCCCCATCGCCAACAGCCCCGAAATCGCGCACGTTATGCACAACCGCATCCTCAAACTCCGGCAGCGGAGCCTCGCCACGCTCAAACCCGGCAAAGGAAAAATCCGGCAGCCGGCTATCCGAATTCCATCCTGCGCCGCCTTCGCCCCACAGGCGGGAATACGCACCCTCACCCGGCGTTCCCGCCAAGACCAAACCCACCAGCAGGGTTCCCGTTGCCAGCCCGGAACGCCAACCGCGGATACGCCGCTTCCATCGCCGCAGCACGGCGCCAAGCCCTTCTCTCTCGACCGCAGGATCCTTCGAATCCCGGTGAACAATTTTTTGCCGGACCATAAACCACGCAATTTCCAGAGACCGGGTCCCGTTGTAAAGGCAATAGTTTCGCCCGTTCCGGGGAACGAGGATGAACTTGAAAAGATGACCTTTGATACGTTTAACCTTTTAATCATCTTGATGACGCCCCGTCTCCTCATTCCAAAGGCCGCTGCCGTGCGAATTATGATTTCGATTCGCAGGGTCGGCCTGTGGCGAATGGCGCGTTGATACGGAATCTTCCGAACTCCCCTTCCCGCCGGCCCAGGATCCGCTTTGCGTCTTGGGCTTTTTTGTTTCCCGACCCGCCGATTTCCCGAGTTCCTCCCGATCCTTCACCCGCACCACAATTCCTATGAAAACCGCACCCGGACGACCACCAAAGAAACGGGCCTCATCCGACACGGCAGACCTTCGCAATACCCTGTTTCACGAGATCCTCCAGGCGCGCAAGCGCGTTTACGCGGTGGGCCCGCCCACTCCGCTGGAAAAACTGGAAACCGCGCTGCCCGGCCGGATCTACTTGAAACGCGAAGACCTCTCACCCATTCATGCCTACAAGTGGCGCGGGGCGTTCAACCGCATGTCCGTCCTCACCGGCGCCCAGCGCAAACGCGGCGTGGTCGCCGCCTCGGCCGGCAATCACGCCCAGGGCGTGGCCATCGCCGCCCGGCGCCTCGGCACCGTGGCCCAAATCTTTATGCCTCGTTCCACGCCCGAGATGAAACGCCGGGCCGTCGCCCGCATCGGCGGCGACAGCGTCGAGGTGGTTCTGACCGGCGACACTTACGACGTCGCCTCCCGCGAGGCCCTGAAAACCGCCCGAAGCGACAAGAAGTGCTTCATTCATCCCTACGACGACCTCGTGACCATGGGCGGCCAGGGCACCCTCGGCGACGAGATCGTCATGTCGGGTCAAGGCCCATTCGACACCGTCTACCTGCAGATCGGCGGCGGGGGCATGGCGGCCGCGGTCGCCTGCTGGCTCAAAGCCTACTATCCCGGCATTCGCGTCGTCGGTGTCGAAGGCGTCGACCAGGCTTCCATGGCCGCCGCCTTCCGGGCGGGCAAACCGGTCGCCCTCGATTACGTCGACGTCTTCTGCGACGGCACCGCCGTGAGCAAAGCCGGAAAATACACCTACCCGCTTTGCCGCGAGCTCCTGGACGAACTTATCACGGTCACCAACGATGAAGTCTGCGCCGCCATCCAACTCCTCTGGGAATCCCGGCGCTGCATTCCGGAACCATCGGGGGCCATGGGCCTGGCCGGACTCCTGAAACAAAAGAACCGTCTGGCCGGGAAAAGAGCACTGGCTGTTGTCTGCGGGGCCAACATGGATTTCGGACAACTGGCATGGATCGCCCGCCACGCCGGCATCGGCGCCTCCCGGCGACGCTACCTGCGCTTCCGCATCGACGAACGTTCCGGCAGCCTCCTCGAATTGCTCGAAAAGCAGCTCGAGGGCTACAACATCGTCGAGTTCCAGTACGGGAAAACCGACGAAACCGTCGCCTGGCCGGTCATCGGCATCGAGGCCGGGCCCCGTGATCTCGACCGCCTTCACAGGCGCCTGCAGCAAAGCGCGCTTTCCTGGGAAGACGTCACCCAGCAGGAAGATGTGGACTATCGAATAATCCATTACCGTTCCCGGCTCTTCCATCACCCGCTGTTCATCAACCTCGAGTTTCCCGAGCGCGCCGGCGCCCTCCACGACTTCCTCGTCCGGATCCGCGGGCGGGCCAACATCTGCTACCTGAATTACAGTTACACCGGCGAGCGCGTCGGACGGGCCCTCGTCGGCTTCGAGTTCGAAACCCCCGCCGGCCGCGATCGCTTCCGCCGACGCCTCCCGTCAATCGGGCTTTCCTTCCACGAAATCACCCCGGACGCCATGGAACGGATCCTGTAGGCAACGGGTGCCGTTCGCACCGTTTCGGCGAAACAACCGCCGCCTTCCCGGATCAGCTGAGTGGTTTCAGATTCGCTTCGATTTCTTTGCGCCGTGACTCGAGAAACGGGGGAAGGGCCAGGTTTTCGCCCAAGCTTTCCTCGGGTTCATCCACGGAGAAACCGGGCTCGTCGGTGGCGAGCTCAAAAAGGATCCCGCTGCGATCCCGGAAATAAAGGCTGCGAAAATAGAACCGGTCCACGGGACCGCTTGAGGGAATCCGGTAATCATGCAACCGCCGGTTCCAGGCCTCATATTGGTCAAAAGTGGGAACCCGGAAAGCCACGTGATGGACGCCGCCGGCTCCCTGCCTTGCGGGATCCGCAGCCGGCTCGACCAGGACCTGGAGTTCGGCGGAGGGACCGTCCCCGCCCATGGCGTAAACATGCATCTCCGCCCGGGAACCGGAAGCGGGCCACTCACGTACGCGGCGCATGTTGAGCAGATTGGTCAGAATCAGGTCCGTGGGGGCAAAATCCCGGATGCTGATGGTCACCGGTCCGAGACCGAGAATCTGGTGCTCCGGCGGCACGGGGCTGTTCTCCCAGGGATGTCCCACGCCGGAATCCGGATCGGCCACAAGGCATAGGCGCTGCCCCTCCGGATCCTCGAAGTCGAGGCACCAACGGCCGTCACGCGTTTCCGGCTCCGAGGCGCTTACCCCCTGCTCCCGAAACCGCGACCCCCACCAGTGAATCGAATCCTCACCCGGAACACGCAACCCGGTTCGTACGATACTGTCCGTACCCCGGCGTTCCGGGGCGGCCGGCCAGTCGAAGAACGTCAGGTCCGTTCCGGGCGTTCCCTTACCGTCGGCGTAAAAGAGGTGGTAGGCCGACACGTCGTCCTGGTTGACCGTCTTTTTCACCAGCCGCATGCCCAGGATCCGGGTATAAAAGGCGTGATTGAGTGACGCCTTCGCGGTGATCGCCGTCAAGTGATGGATGCCGGTGGGTTCGAGAGAGTTCGTCTTCATGCCAGTTGGTTGAAAACCCGCATTGTCCGGCGTCCGACCGCTACTGTCGATGCCGGAATGCCCGCGGGTCCGCTTTCTGTTATACTCTCCTTCATCAGGTTTTTCGAAAACAGCGGCACTCCCGTGGCTGTGGCGACCGGATTTATCCCGGGAGATCCGGGGATCCGGAGAATCGGGGGATACCCCCCCCCTCGCTACGAGGAAATCCGAAAACGTGGCGACCGGGAGATATAGATCGGAAAATACCCGGGCCCCTCCACGGTCTGCCAATAACGCCGTTCCCGCAACCGTTTCCTTTGTGGCCCTCCCGTTCGTTGGTCCGGCGCCGGGGCGGCGAAACCTCAAGGCCCGGCGGTGTTCGCAATACCGGGATTCTCAAAAAAAAGCGCGCCCGCTGGCTTACAGCGGGCGCGCTCAATTGAAGGTTTCAGCAACGTCGAAGGTCGCTCAGTCGGCGAACTCCACCCGCAGGCGGAGGAATCCGCGGTTCTCCGAGTCAACCGGCTGGTCGTCGACCCAAACCTCATGGATCAATCCGTTGGCCGGATCGGCACTTTCGGGCCCGGCTATGGGCGTCCACTCATTCAGGTCGGATGACCGTTCGACCACGAGCGACACGTCGGCAGCGTCGGGATCGCGCCGGTACTCGATGCGAAGGAAATGTTCGCCGTCGGCTTCAACCACGTCGACAACCGGCGCTACGCTGCGGTCCGGGACATTGGGATCACCCGCCAGGGCGTACTCCAGGAGATTCGGAATACCGTCGCCATCCGGATCCGCCTCGGGTCCGCTGATGGCGTCATCGTCGCCGGCGCCGGGAAACTGATCTTCCCGCCACGCGGCGAAGCCGGCGGCATCAACCGCGGTCGCCTGGGCCACGACAAAAATATCGTCGAACCCGATATCGAGCCGGTAACTATCCCCTTCACTATAGACGGCGAAGAAATCGAGCTGGTCCACCGAATTCAGGAACGGCACGTCGTCAACGGTCGAAACCTGGCTTCCGTCGATGGAAGCGATGCGAAGCGAGTAGGTTTCCTCCACCGGGTCAAGCGAGGCGGAGATTTCGTACCACGCGTTGGCGTGAAGGCCGTCGAGCACCGTCGTGGCGCCCCCCGGACCGACGTACTGTAACTCCCGGTCGGCTCCGTTCTGAACGAGACGGACAGCAACGGCGTTGCCCGCACGCATGTTATCCTCGGCGTCCGTTTCACCAGTATCGGCCCCCAACACGAAATTCGTGCTGACATCGTCGAGATCCGGATCCTCCAGCCGAATGCGGAAAGACCAGTCGACCGAAGCCGCCCCTCCGTTCATAGTCAACGGAGTTCCGAATTGCCTCCAAATCGACGTGGGATCAAACCCCCCGTTGTCGACCTGGGCGTAGTTCCGGTTCGGAGCGTCGCCTCCCGCATGGTACCCGCGGTTGACCCAGGGAATCGGATCCCAGCCGATCGCCTCCCAGAGACTGACCGGCACGTTGTCGATCCGCACCGAATCCTCGCCCGGAGTAATCTGGTACCACTCGAACGATTCCGCCAGGTGAGGTACCGCATTCCCCTCCCCGATCAGCCAGTTGGCGACATTGAGGAGAATCTGTCCCCCGGTCTCGGTCAGGCCGCCGACATCGCCGTCCTCGCCCGGCATAAGGAATTGCCCGCGGGCTCCGGCCGGCGCCGGAAGCAATCGTTCCACGCCGTCGTCGTCCCAGCGGCCGAAGGATTCTCCGCCCCGCCAGACGGTGACAAATGAACGGATCGCCTGCTGCTCGACCGAACCGAGGAAATCACCGAAGATAAACGCCGGGGTGGTATTGATCCTGACCGTGTCCACCGGCTCGTTGTACATCTGCACAACAACTCCGTCGGTAAGATCGATACCGGAATAAATCGGGTGAACGACGTGAGGATACCCGTAATCACTGGACGCCCAGTTGCGCACGGTCATGTTGACGAGCTCCTCCTGGACTCCGGTCGATGTCGAGGCAAACCAACTCCAACCGGGGGTCCACTCTCCCTCGACCTCCACACTGCGCCTCTGGTAGTCGTAGTTGAGGTTCAAAAGCGGCGTGGTCACGTCATTCCAGTCGAACGTATTGTACGCCTGATCCGAAACTCCCGGCGGCATGACGATGAGATCGTAGCCGGCCAGTTCCGCCATCTGTTCCCCGCTGAGCGGCTCGCCGTCGGTCACATACTCAGCCGAACGATGCACCTGGGAGTTCGGAAAATAATCCGACAGGAAATCCGCCAGCGCCACGTGCGTCGCGGCGTCCTCGCCGTCGACATCGGTCAGCATCAGGATCTCCACGCC
>PXDC01000128.1 GCA_003565135.1 Verrucomicrobiota bacterium | reverse complement strand
CTCGACGAGGCCAATATCGGCCGATTCACCGAAATGCTCAAAGAGTTTACGCGCGAATCGCAGTTCCTCATCATCACCCACAACAAGCGCACGATTTCGGAGGCGCAGGCGATCTTTGGTGTGACAATGGAAGAAAAAGGCGTATCCAAGGTCGTTTCCATGAGGTTCAATCAACACAAACAGAGAGCCGAATCTCACGAAGGAGCCGCCGTTCCCGTTGGCACAATGTAAAGGTGGATGCCTGTCCTCCTTTTCCGTTTAGAGCGAAAATAAGCAGAGTCAGGCTATATTGACACTCAATCGAGGAGATAACCCCTATGAAAACACAGAGCACGCCGTACGGCACATTAATGATCGCAGAGCCGGACGAGCTTTTTCGGAAAGCGATCGAGCTCGCGGATGAACATCGCCTTAAGAACAAGATTCCCAAGCCGAGCTGGGCTATGGCCGGCGGATCGACGCCGAAAGCATTCTTTCAGTATTGTAAGGAGAATAATGCGATTCCGGAGTATTTTATCGAGCACGGGACGTGGTTTACCAGTGACGAGAGGATGGTGCCGCTGAGCAACGAGGAGAGTAACTTCGGGAATCTCGACCGGCTGCTGCTGCGTCACTACAAGATTGACGAAGACGACAAGTATCCGTGGCCGACGGATATGAACCCGCCGGAGGCGGCCCATGTATTCAATGATCTCTGGAATAAGCGCCGTGGGCCGGCCGAATGTTTTGATGTTTGTTTTCTGGGAGTCGGTGACGATTGTCACATCGCCTCACTATTCCCGCACAGCCCCCTTATTGCGCATCCTGTCGAGGCCAATTTTGCCTCCGTCGAAGTTCCGACCAGGGGATACAGGTTGACGGTCACACCCCACGGTCTGTCCCGCTGCGGGGTGGTGGTTGTCATGGTTATGGGCAAGGATAAAGCCATACCGTTGATGACCATATTCGAGGGGATCAGCCAGCCGGATTTGCGTCCGGCCCAGATCCTGAATCACTACAAGAACAAGGTGTACTGGCTGGTTGACACCGAAGCCGGAAGCAAACTGTCCTGATGCAATACCGCACCATACCCGGCACGGACGTGAAGGTCTCCGCAGTCAGTCTCGGCTGTTGGACGATGGGGGGATTGAATTGGGTGGACGGCATTCCCAACGGTTGGGCCGATGTGGATGAGGAGGAGATCACCCGCTCCATCCGCCTGGCGGTCGATTCGGGGGTCAATCATTTCGACAACGCCGATGTTTACGGGAACGGACGGGCGGAACGGATGCTGGCCCGGGTATTTCGGCGTTTGGGCCTGCGATCGGAGGATTATATCATCAGTTCGAAGGTGGGCCATTTTCGCGGCACGGCCACTCACGCCTACGAGCCGGCCCATATCCGCCACCAATGTGAACAGTCGCTCATCAACCTGGAGCGGGACTACCTGGACATTTACTATTTTCATCACGGGGATTTTGGGGAGGGGGATCGTTATCTTGAGGCGGCGGTGGAAACGTTCGACGCGTTGGTGCGGGAGGGGAAGGTGAGGATTAAGGGGCAGTCGGCTTATTCGGTGGCGGACTTCGAGAAGTCGGTGCCATGGGTTCAGCCGCGGGTCCTGCAAAGCTGGGGGCATGCGTTGGACGATCAATTTATTCGCCCGGGGTTCCCGCTGTCGCGTTTGATGGAAAAACACGATCTGGGCTTTGTCGCTTTCAGTCCCCTGGCCCAGGGCCGCCTTCTTGACAAGTACGATCCCGAAAAACCCCCGGTATTCGAGCCGGGTGATCATCGCCGGAACAAACCCGGGTTCGGGGCGGATGAACTGGCCAAGCTCAAACCGGCCCTGGAAAAGATAAAATCCCGATTCGGCGGGTCGGTCGAGGACCTGGCCTCCGTGGCGCTCAATTTCGTTCTCGCGCACCCGCGGGTGGTGTGTGCGATACCGGGATTCCGCAACCAGCGACAAGTTTCCTGCAACCTTGCCGCCATCGGGCGCGACCTCGGAGAGGAAGACGTCGCTTTTATCCGGGAAGCCTTGTCTTGAGGAGCTGCGGGGTGGAAAACCCCTCGGTGGATGCGTGTGTTTCCGGAGCCGATTCCGGGACCTCCCGGCGGCCCGGGACGGGGTGGTTTGGTGGCGGCGGAACCGTTCCGCGAAAAATTCGGGAAGAAAAGCGGGTGCCGCGGTGTCTAAAGGGGTGAATGCGGGGAATGATTTCCCTTTTCAATCCGGCGACCGCCGGTTGCGCCGCGGCCCGCACGGCTTTAGTCTGAACCTTTCGCCGATGGAAATAATGAGAGCAGATAATTTGATGAAACGAGAACGGACAGGGGGAAGCGGCACGGAATCCGCCGGTCGGCGCGGCGGCGTGCGCGCCCGCGGTACGGTCGCTCTGTTGGTGTGGGCGATGCTGACCGTGGCGTGGGGCGTCCCTTACGATCGGCTGGCGGCGGAAGGAGTGGTCCGCGCGGACCTGTTGGCCGATGCGGCCCAGGTTGCCCCCGGGGAGACGCTTCGGGTGGGGGTTCACCTGGAAATCGATGACGGGTGGCATATCTACGGTGAGGATCCGGGCCTGACCGGTCTGCCAACGGAAGTGGAGTGGGATTTGCCGGAAGGGGTCGAGGCCGGGTCCCTCCGGTACCCGGAGCCGGAAAAGTTTGAATTTGAGGGAGACGAGGCATGGGGGTATTCCGGTGAGGTCCTGCTGGTTGCCACGCTGACGCTCCCGGAGGATTTTTCGGGGCCGTTGGAGGTGGGGGCCAAGGTGATGTGGCTGGCCTGTGCGGATGTGTGTATTCCGGGGGAGGCACTCCTCGCCCTGACCGTGGCGGTGGGGGACGAAACGGTTCCCCTGGCGGCCAACCGCACGTTGTTTGGCGAGCGGGAAACGGCGGCACCGACGAACGGGGACGAGGAACCGGCCGACTTTGCGACGACGCCGTTCAGCATGGGCCTGTTCGGTCTCTACATCCTGTACGGATTTATCGGTGGGCTCCTCCTCAACTTCATGCCCTGTGTCCTGCCGGTAATCGGGGTCAAGATCATGTCGGTCGTCAAGAATGCCGGCGACAAGCCGCACATTGTCCTCCTGCAAGGCTGGATGTACACCGCCGGAATCGTGGTTTCGTTCTGGATTCTGGCGGCCGTGGTCATCGCATTGCAGGCGTTGGGACAGGTTCTCGGGCAGGGATTTCAGTTTCAGCACCTGCCATTCCTGGTATTTGTGACCGCTTTGATTTTCGTTTTGGCGTTGAGCATGCTCGGGGTATTTTCGGTGAACCTGACCTCCGGGGGATACGAAAAGGCGAGTGAGCTGAGCAGCAAGAGAGGGCTCAGCGGCGCATTCTTCACCGGATTTGTGGTGACCGCGGTGGCGACCCCCTGCACAGCCCCGTTTCTTGGGCTTGCCATGGGATTCGCCTTTACGCAGCCGGCGCTGGTCACCGTTGCGGTTTTCACGGCAGTCGGTTTTGGCCTGGCGTTTCCCTTTACCCTGTTGGCTCACAGGCCCAGCTGGCTGCGGTTCCTGCCGAAACCCGGCATGTGGATGGAATATTTCAAGCAGGCCATGGGATTCCTGATGCTCGGAGCTGTCGTATGGCTGATATGGGTCATCAACTCATTCCAGGGCGGGGATGCGGTGGTTTGGACGGTGGCGTTTCTGTTTGTGCTTGGTATCATAGCCTGGATCTACGGCACGTTCGGGGAGCCGCTAAAACCGCGTTCGGTCCGGCGACGGGCGCGGATTGCGATGATCCTCCTGTTTTTTGCCGGTGTTCTGGGAATTCTTGAGGGACAGATGGCCTGGCGATCAGCCGAGCCGGATCGGCCGATCGCCACAGGAGGTGCGGGCGGCGAGGGCGAAATAGCCTGGGAGACCTTTTCCCCGGAAAAACTCGATGAGCTATTGGAAACGAATCAGCCTGTTTTCGTGAATTTTACCGCCGCCTGGTGTTTGTCGTGTAAGGTCAACGAGAGGACCTCGATCGAGATCGCGCGGACCCGCGGTGTGAAAGAGGATACCGACGCGATCTTCGTTTATGGTGACTGGACCAACCAGAATCCGGAAATCGCCGAGTTTCTCCGTCGTCACGACAGGGCGGGGGTTCCCCTTTACCTGGTGTACGGGCGGGACCGTGAAAATCCGCAGGTGCTTCCCGAGATCCTCACACCCGGCATCATGGAGCGGGCGCTTCGGCGTGCGGCGGATTCATTTGAGGGCGAATAACCGGTCGGGTCCCGGGATGCGGTTGCCGGTTTTCACGGCGCGGTTGCGAATCTACCCGTGCGATGGGCCGTTTCGTTGGCGGTAGTCGAGGAACAGGCTCGTCATTTGCCCCCTTCCGATCCAGAAGATTGAGGTTATGGATATGGAACTGAAGCCGAAGGAGTACCTTGCGCTGTTGAAGACGGCGTACCTGGCCGACTGGTTGGCAAATGCTCACGCAGAGACGGCGGCGGACGAAAACCGGGAAATTGTGGCGATTTGCCGGAAGGTTTATGCGCTGGCGGAATCGTTTGGATTCGGGGACCTGGTGCCTTACGATCACGGTCGGGACGATTTTATTCCGTCGCGCGATTTCGTCGAGGAAATGGAATCGGCCTTTATCGCGGAACACGTCGACCGCAACTTCTGGCGGGAACTGGCCGCCCGTCTGACCGATCGGGTCATGGATGAGAAGTTTGGTGCCGAGATGGACGGGTGGAGCGACGAGCAATACCGGAAACAGCGTGACCCCATCGAGCGGAAAGTGGAGAACGAACTCAGGGAGAACGGATTAAAAAACCTTTTCCTCCTGGGTGAATTTTGAGCCCGGTTGTTCGCTGCCGCCGAATGTGACATAGAAGGGGCCCGAGGATTACCCCTAACCCCGGGCCCCTGTGCAACTTTCTTCCGCTAAGCGGAACGCATTGCAGTGTTCACCTCACTATGTTACCCCGAACTTCCGGCTGGGCCGGAGGTCGGTTGATCAGGGTATTAGCAGTCGCTGTGCCAGTTCGCCCTGATGTTGCAAAAATCGCAGAAGTTCGGACTTCGGCGAGCTCAGTCGAGCCGCTGGCAAGGCGGACCCAAAACCGGCGCGGCGATAGTACGGGCGTACGTGAGCGAGCCGGTTGCCGGGCCAACGCCGCCATGGCGGGCTTGTGCGATTTAGCGTTCTGGCAAACCTCATGGAAACACGCATCTTACCTGCCTTTTGGCAGGACGCGTTTGCACTATCAGGGTTCGTTGGCAGGCCGGGGTTGACCTCGGATTGTTCGGAATTGACCCGGGGGCAGCGGCGGTGCTGGTTAATATTGTCCAGTGCCGACGGCGGGCTGACTGTTTTTACTCACCGTCGGCACCGTGAATGTGACGGTATATTGAATACGGCCATCGGGGCCGGTTCGGACGGCACCCGGCGAATCCCGGGCATGGTGGATACTTCGTTCATGAGCCCATTTTGACAATCCGGTCGAATGCTTTTTGGGAAAGAGGCATGACCGAGAGCCGACTTTGGCGAATGAGGGGGATTTCAGCCAGGAGGGGTTCCTTTTTGATGGCGTCGAGGGACACCGGATTGGGGAGTGAACGAACGGGTTTGAGCTCGACCGAAACCCAGCGCTCGTCGTCGGTGGTGGGATCGGGGAAGGCGCCGCGGGCGACCTCGGCGACGCCCACCACTTTCCGGGGCCCGACGCTGTGGTAAAAGAGGACCGGGTCTCCGGGTTTCATCTCCTTTAGGTTGTTCCGCGCCTGGTAGTTGCGAACGCCGTCCCAGACGACTTTCCCATCCTTGAGGAGATCCTCCCAGGCGTATGCCTCCGGTTCCTGTTTTACGAGCCAGTGTTTTTTTGATGCCATGACGCCATTATGGCCACCCCGTTGAGCGAATACAGAAAAATGATCCGTATGCCGGCGAGCGATTTTTCGGATTGTGGCGCCGGCAGGAATCGACTATCGAGGGGGGGAACGGGGGTATTCCAAAGGGGCTTGCGGTGAACCCGGAACAAGGCGGGTTATATGGACGACGAACGCGAGAAGGCGAATAAAGTGATCTGGATTTTATACGGCCTCATGGTCGTGGGTATGGCGTTGCCGGTCATTGTCTTTTTCCTGCTCCGTTGAGCGGCGGTCTCGAGGGTCGGTAATAACCCCCTTTGTTTGCGCCGAAAGCAGCGGAGGCGACGGCTGATCCCCTCGGCGGTTATGTTTTCTCCTTGTCTTGAGAATGTCTTTTGCCACCTGATACGGAGTTTACGGATTCATGAATAAAACCATTATAACACTGCGCGTTTTTTTTATACTGCTTTGCGGATTCGGCAGTTGGTTGATCTGGTACGCCACCCCCGAGTGGGAGGAGCACCAGGTGCGGATTGTGGTGATCGGGTTCCTGATCGGGGCGCTGGTGATCCTGGTGGATGTGATGCTCAAGGGGTTTTCCCTGCGGGGCCTGACGGCGCTGACCTTCGGTCTGGGGATCGGGGCCCTGGTGGCTTTTTTTATATCGACGTCCCCCCTGTTCGAACATGGTGAAGAACAGCTTGTTTTCCTGTTCCGGATGACCTTGTTTGTCATTTGCATGTACCTTGGCGCGGTTATGGCCCTCCGGGGAAAAGACGAGTTTAACTTGGTGATTCCCTACGTGAGATTCGTTCCGCACAATGTCGATGTGCCGCTGGTGGTGGTGGACACGAGTGCGTTGATCGACGGGCGGATTGTAAAGCTCTGTGAGACCCAGTTTCTCGGGTCGGCCCTGGTTATCCCCACGTTTGTCCTGGATGAACTGCGGAGAGTTGCTGATTCACCGGACGCTGTCCGCAAGGCCAAAGGACGCCGGGGCTTGGAGGCGCTGAATCTTCTCAAGGGAATGGATCACCTCGATCTGCGCATTCAGGAAAGTGAGGCGGGCAAGGCGAAAGACGTGGATGCCAAATTGATCTTCCTGGCGAATTCCCTCAAGGCCAAGTTGTTCACGACCGACTACAATCTCGCTCGAATGGCGGAATTTCACGGGATTACCTGGCTCAATGTCAACGCCTTGAGCAAGGCCTTGATCGCCGAGATATCAGTCGGCGAAGTATTTGAAGTGGAATTGGTGAAGGAAGGCAAGGAGCAGGATCAGGCGATCGGTTACCTGGAGGACGGATCGATGGTCGTGGTCAATGGCGGACGGTCCCGCATCGGGGAAACGG
>PXDC01000300.1 GCA_003565135.1 Verrucomicrobiota bacterium | reverse complement strand
GCCGCCCTTGGCCTTGCCCTTGCCGACCGCGGGGCCAATGTGCGCCTCTCCACCACCGATCCCGCGGCGCATCTGGCCGACGCCTTCGGAGGTGGCGAAGGCGGGTTGGACATCGAGCGCATTGACCCGAAGGTGGAGACCAAGGCGTATGTCGAAGAAGTCCTCGCGCAGCAGCCCGCCGACATGGACGCCGACAGCCGCGCCCTTCTTGAAGAGGACCTGCGCTCGCCCTGCACCGAGGAGATTGCGGTTTTCCGCGCCTTCGCCCGCACCGTCGCCAAAGGGGAAGACGGCTTTGTCGTCCTCGACACCGCGCCGACCGGGCACACCCTTCTTCTCCTCGATGCCACGCAGTCCTACCACCGCGAGCTTGGCCGCCAGAGCCGCACGACAAAGCATTCGGAAGCGATCGAAAAACTTCTCCCGCGCCTGCGCAATCCCGACTTCACGCGCGTATTGCTCGTCACCTTGCCAGAAGCCACACCCGTGCACGAGGCCGCCGCCCTTCAGGCCGACCTGCGCCGGGCGGAAATCGAACCGCACGCGTGGATCATCAACCAAAGTATGTCCTTAGTGGATACCAAGGAGCCCGTCCTCGCGGCCCGTGGAAAAGCAGAAATCCGCTACATCCGCGAAGTCCTCGACACCCATGCCGCCGGACCCGTTTACAGCATTCCGTGGAACCCGGTCGAACCGGTTGGTCGGGAAGGGCTGGGAAGACTGATGAAGGCTAAATTATGAACAAACCCACCATCCTCATTCTTTGCACCGGGAATTCCTGCCGCAGCCACATGGCCGAGGGGATTCTCCGCCACGCGGCGGACGATCTCTTCGAGGTCCACAGCGCCGGCTCACAGCCGGCCGGCTACGTCCATCCCAAGGCCATCGAAGCGCTCAAGGAAATCGGTATCGACATCTCGGGCCACGCCTCGAAGCACATGAACGACTTTCTCGACCGGACGGTGGATACCGTCATCACCGTCTGCGGCAACGCCGACCAAGCCTGTCCGGTGTTTCCCGGCCAGGTCAACCGCCACCACTGGGGCTTCGACGATCCGCCCAAGGCCGTCCGTCCGGGCGAATCCGAAATCGACGCCTTCCGCCGCATCCGCGACCAAATTCGGATGGTGTTCGAAGCCTATGCGGCGGGGTACCGGGAAGGAATGAAAGCTGAGACCTGAAACCGGAAACCGGAAACCTGAGACTGAAACCGGAAATGAATCAATTTAATGGATACACCAGAAAAACATGACGGATAAGAAAACCACCGGAATCAGCTTCTTTGAAAAGAATCTCACCGTCTGGGTCGTGCTTTGCATGATCGCGGGGATCCTGATCGGCAGGTTTCTTCCGGAGATCCCGGCGTTCCTCGCGAGGTTTGAGGTTGCCCAGGTTTCCATCCCGATCGCGGTGCTGATCTGGTTGATGATCTACCCGATGATGATGAAGGTGGACTTCACCAGCATCAGGAATGTGCGGCGGGAGCCGACCGGGCTCTACATTACCTGGGTGGTGAACTGGCTGATCAAGCCCTTCACGATGTTCGGGATCGCGGCGCTCTTCTTTTACGTCATCTTCAGCCGGTGGATTCCCCACGAACTCGCGCGGAGTTATCTTGCCGGCGCGGTCATTCTCGGCGCGGCCCCCTGCACGGCGATGGTTTTTGTCTGGAGCCACCTCACGCGGGGCAACCCGGCCTACACCGTGGTGCAAGTGGCCACCAACGACCTGATCATCCTGGTCGCCTTTGTCCCCATCGTCGTTTTCCTGCTCGGTATCGGGGGAGTCGCGATCCCATGGGACACTTTGTTCCTGTCGGTCTTTCTTTTCGTCGTCATTCCGCTGGCCGGTGGCATTTGGACGCGCCGTGCCGTGATCAAGCGCCGGGGCGGGGATTACTTTCACCGGCAATTCATCCCGAAATTCAACAACGTCACCATCGCCGGCCTCCTGCTGACGCTTGTCCTGATTTTCTCATTCCAGGGCGGGATCATCCTGGGGAACCCGCTGCACATTCTGTTGATCGCGGTGCCGCTGATCATCCAGACCTTTCTCATTTTTTTCATCGCCTATTTCGCCGCCCGCAAGTTCCGCCTTTGCCACGACATCGCCGCGCCGGCGGGGATGATCGGCGCTTCGAATTTTTTCGAGCTGGCGGTGGCCGTCGCCATCACCATCTTCGGGGCTTCTTCCCCGGTGGTTCTCGTAACCATCGTCGGCGTGCTGGTTGAAGTGCCGGTGATGCTGGCCCTGGTCAAGATCGCCAACCGAACCAAACATTGGTTTCCGGCAAGGCATCCAAAGAAGGCGCAGCCACCCTGCCCTGTCATGCGGTCATGAGAAAACGGAATTCCTCATATAAAATTGAGGTTGGCGGTGGACCATGCCATGATAAAAAAACGTTTTTCCAAAATATGTTCACTCGTTTATTTTCAGCAGCCGTTCCGTTTTTTCTTCTGGCGGCAAACCCTCTTTTGCTTGGGCAAACCACCCTGAACCAGACCCGGGAGGAGGATGGCACGACCTGGCAACTCTCCTCCCCCCTTCTCATCGGGTCCGGGCCCGGACAAACCGGGACGGTGAATTTGATCAATGGCGGCCAGCTGCTGGCGCCCTCTCATAACATTACCCTGGGGGCGGGCGCCTCCACCGCTACCGGACGCGTCACGGTTACCGGCGCGGATTCGTTGCTCAATCTCAGCTCGGGCACCACCCTGCGGGTCGGGGAGCAGGGCCACGGCGAAATCACGGCCGCTGACGGCGGCTCCCTGATGACGCAAACCGTGCAAATCGCGGTGCAACCCGGCAGCAGCGGCGAAATCAAAGTGGAGGGCACCGGGTCCACTTGGAACACGCGCCGTTGGCTCATGCGGGTCGGCATGGGGGGAAACGGATCTTTGCTTTTGCGGGACGGCGGGGCGTTGAGCAACACCTCCCATATCATCGTGGGCGATGATGACGGAGCGGTGGGCTTGATCGAAGTATTCGGCGGCTCTTCGCTGGAAATGGGCATCCCGACCACCAGCCCGTACCTCCGACTGGGCAACTCGTCGGGTGCCAGCGGCACCTTGCGGATTCAAAACAACTCCTCGGTCTCCGGCACCCATTACACCCATGTCGGCACTTCCGGCGAAGGGTTGCTGGAGATGGAGAACGATTCCGTTTTTTCGATGCGCGACACCCTGCACATCGGCCGTGAAGCGGGCGGCGCGGGCAAGGTTTCCGTTTCGGGCAACAGTTCCGTCAACGTGGAAAGTTTCGTCTATGTCGGCCATCTCGGTCATGGCGAACTGGTGGTCGAATCCGGCGGAGTGCTTCACAACGAAAACAATTTTTACGCCGCCCGCCAACAAACGGCCTCCGGCTTGATCGAGGTTCGCGGCGCGGGTTCGCGGGTATCCACCGACCGGGACATGCGGGTCGCCGCCTCCCACGTGCTGGCCCCGACCGGCGGCACGGCGGAAGTGTCGGTGGAAGCGGGCGGGTTGCTGCGCGCCGGCGAAAACTTCGTGGTGCGCAACGGGGCGACGGTGACCGTCGGTCCGGGCGGAAAAATCGAAGCGGAGGGCGATCTCGACACCGGTTCGGGAACCGACGCCGGTCTCCTGACACTCAACGGAGGAGAACTCGCGTTTGGAGGTTCATTCGACGCCACCGGCGGCTTTTCCTGGCAGGCCGGCACCGTGCGGGCGCGCGGCGAGCTGACGGGGCTGAGTTCGGTGCCAAACGATGGCGCTCTCATTTTTGAACAGGGAAGCCTTCGCGCGCCGGGCGGCGCTTTGTCGGTCGGTACGGGCGCATCGGTGAGTGGATACGGCTTCATTTTGTCCGACGTGCACCTCGGTCCCGATTCCCTGTTGCGCGGCGAAAACGGCCCCTTGGTGGTTTTGGGCAGCATCAGCGGCGATGGTCTGGTGGAAAACATCACCCGCGAAATCCGGCCGGCCACCGTAATCAATGGCGTTGAGACGAGCCCGTTCGGCACCTTGACATTTTCCTCCGACCTGAATCTCAGCAAGGTTCTGGCGGAATCGGAGGAACCGGTTTTCGTCCTGGACCTTGGCGAGCCGGACGGCAGCGACCGCGTCCATTTCGAAAACGCCGAATTCCGGTTCGGCACCCACGGTTTGGATTTGTCGTCGTTTTCCTTCACCACCCATGACGGCTTCACCGACGGGGTATATGACCTGATAACCTCCGATTCGTGGCTGGGAGGCTCCCTTGGTCCGCGCACTCGCGGCTTCGTGGACGGCCTGCCGGTTTGGCTGCGTGTCGGCAACGATGGAAAATCGATTGAGCTGCGGGTCGGATCCGCCGTCGATGAACAGCCGTTCCAACCCGGAGAGGTCTGGTTTGGCCGCAACAACTACACCGAATACCGGGTCGGCGACCTGCCGATTGTTCTGACTTCCGGTCACGACGGCAACCTGCGGCCCGATGAAATCGACCCGCGCACCTGGGGCGTCACGGTCCGCGACACCAACACCCTCCCGCAAACCCTCGCGGTGGCGGACGAGATTTTCAACCGCACCGGCCGGCGGCCGCACGTGGTCATCAGCCACCTGCACCGCACCCGGCTCGATCCGAACCGCGAAATCGTGGAGGCCGCCCAGGGAAACATTCACGCCGAGCAGGCATGGTCGGAATACCATGAATACTTTACCCAGGCCGCCCGTGACGCCTCCGAGGCTTACGCCGGTTTTGCCCTGGTATTCGACATGCACGGGCACGGGCACGACATCAAACGGCTGGAACTCGGCTACCTGCTGGGCCGGATCGAGCTGAACGTGAACGACAACACCCTCAACCTTCCCGGTTACGGGTGGCAAAGCAGCCTGCGGTCGCTGGTGCTCCGCAATCCGGGGCTGCCCTTTTCCGAATTGATCCGGGGGCCGCGCAGCCTCGGGGAGCGGTTCAACGACCGGGGAGTGCCGGCCTGGCCGAGCGAGGAATTTCCGACCATCGGCGACGCGCCCTTTTTCAGCGGCGGCTACACCACCCGCCGGCACGCCTGCCATGATGAGAACTCCCCCTCGGACGCCGTGCAGATCGAATCCCACGGAGCGGTGCGGAGCAGCGCGGCCGCCCGCCAAAGTTTTGCCGTCGATTTCGTCCGCATCCTTCAGTCGTATGTCGTGGATTACTACGGCTATTCCCTCGGCACCAACGCCCATTACCGCTTGATTCCGGGGCAAACGACCGCCGCGCGCGGAGGTTCCTCCCTTACCGTCGCGGTCCAACGGTCCGGTTTTCGCTCGTTCACCTCCACCATGGACTTGGAGTTTTCCGGCACCGCGGTCCGGGGCGTGGATTACACCGTGTCCACCCAAACGGCCACTTTCGCCAGCGGCGCGTCCTCCTCGTTTTTCACCATTGCCCCGGCGGCGGTCGGTCCGGAGTTTGGCGACCGAACCATCATCATCCATCTGGCTCCCGATTACCGCCAGTCCATCGAGGGAGATCCGGTTGTGATCACCCTCGGTGACGGACAAAGCCAAACGGTGCGGGTGAACGCGACCGAAACAGTGGTTTCCAAAGACGACGGCGAGGCGGTTTTCCGCTTGTCCCGAACCATCGCCGCCGGCGCCTTGGAGGTTCCCTTGATCTGGGAAGGCACCGCCGCGGCTGGCGGGCATTATTTTCCGCCCGACAACGCGCGGTTTGAGGATGGGGAGTCTTCCATGGAGATAACCGTTCCCCTGCGCGCCGACGGCGTGGTGGAAGACGATAAAACCATACGCCTGCGACCCGCTTCGGGGCCGGATTTTGTGACCGGGCATCCGGCGGAGGCGGAAATTGTGTTAACCGACACCGTGAGACCGCGGAAGCTGGCGGTCTGGCTGACCGACGCCATTAACGGCAACGTCTGGCAAGACCGGTCGGGGCACGGCCGCCACGCCACCACCCTGCCCGCCGGGGCGGGCCCCCAGCCACAGGCTTCGGAAAGCAACCGCTTCGTTTCCCTCGACGGACAATCGGCCACCGCCGCCCTCCCCCGCTTTCCGGCGGATCCGGAGGGCGCGTTCAGCGTCGCCTTTCATTTCCGCATCGATCCCAGCGTAACATCCGTCAGCGGACGTCACTTGGTGAATTACGGCCCCGACGGCGAGCACGGCTCCCTCGGCATTTACTTCTCTTCCAACAATGTTCTGCGCACTTGGCTTGCCCAGGAGGGACTCCCCACCGCCAACGCCTTGGCCGTGAACAGTGTGTGGAACACCGGGGAATGGTGGCACTACGCCCTGACGGTCGCCTCCGACGGCACCGCGCGGGTTTACATCAACGGTGAACTCTCGCGCCAAATCACCTTTTGGGAGCCGCCCCTGCGGCCCAACCAGCTCTTCTGGATCGGGTGGGAACCCGCCCGCCGCAACGCCGGCGGATTCTTCCGCGGCGACCTGCGGGATTTCCGAATTTACCAAACGGACCTGACCGCGGCGGAAGTGCGTTCGCTGGCCGAAGAGCGGCTCACCTTCGCCGCCTGGCAAGACCAGTTTGGCTTGGCGGCAGAGAACGACGCCGATCCGGAAACCTTGCGGCGCGGATACGTTTTCGCGGCCCGTCCCGACCGCCTGGCCGACCCGCGCCATGTCAACCACTGGCACGACGGCCAGGCCGGCATCACCTTCCATCGGCAAACGGGCGCGTCCGACCTCCGCTACATCGTCGAGAGCAGCCCCAGCCTGCTGCCAAACGACTGGAACCCGCTGGCCGAACTCCCGCCCGGAAGCAACGACTGGATTGTTCACGCAAACCAAGTTGAGGTGACGGACTCCCACGGCTTGGTCGATGTGCAGGACAACAGACCAAGAACGAACGGCGAAACCCGCCGGTTCATCCGCCTGCGCGTCGAAATCGACTAACCCCTCCGTCAACCTTCCGCCCTCCGCCATTTTTCAGGCTTCAGGTTTCAGGCTTCAAAAACTCTCAACGTCCAACTCTCAACTCTCAACGCTCAAAGAGAACTTCAAATCGTTCCTTCTCTTTTTGGCGGTGTTTTTGCGCCTCGATCCCACAAAGTAGAACGAGCTTCTCAGCTTGCTGACACGCCCAGTAAGCACTCTGAAAGTTGGACGTTGAGCGTTGAACGTTTCTGTCCCCGTAGCGGCACTGCCGCCGCCGTAGGAGAGGCTTCACGCCTCGATCTCCTGCCTTGAACCTCCGCCCTT
>PXDC01000170.1 GCA_003565135.1 Verrucomicrobiota bacterium | reverse complement strand
GTCCGGGAGGCACATTGCGCCTTGACGGAGGAAGGCTCGGCGCGGGCGGGATCCTGTGGGCGGAAGGGGGGTTGCTGCGTTTCACCCTTGACGGGGAAGCGGCCCCGGTCGAAGCGGGCGGGGTGGCGCTCGACGGGGTTCGCCTGGAAATCGAACTCGGCCGCCAGCCGGAGTTGGGAGAGGTGTTCACCCTTGTATCCAATTCAGGAGGACATACGGGGGTGTTCCTGCTCGGGGAGACAATCCTTTTCCAGGGAAGCCGTTTCACCGTAAACACCGGCGCAAAGGCCGCGGAGTTGGAAATCGACTACGGGGGAGGGGCCGGTGAAACCGATGTCACCCTCACGGTGGTTGGCGGCCTGCCCGAAACGCCGCCCTACCGCCGCTGGATCGAAGAGTTTCCGGACCTGACTCCCGAAGAGCGGGACCCTTTGGCCAATCCCTCCGGGGATGGCTTCGCCAACGCTTTGAAATTCGTGCTCGGTCTCGATCCCCGCGAGCCGACGCAGCGCGGTCTGCCGGTCCCGTTGGTGGAGCAAAGCGGGGAGGGGGATTGGCTGGTGGTTGACATTCCGGTGAACGCCGAGGCGGTCGATTGTTGCGGGTGGGCCAATTTGGTGGTCGAGAGCGGATCGAGCCTGGTGGTGGAATCCTGGACGCCGGTAGGCTCGGAGCATGTCGGTTTGCCGCAGCCGGACCTGTTGCGCGTTCGCATGCCGGTGGGGGAATATGATCGCCGATTCGTGCGCCTCCGGGTGGCCAACCCGGATGCGTTTCGGTGATCCTTGCGTTCCCCCCGGGCGGAATCTTCCGTCAACCCGCCCTGAGCCCGGCATTCAAGAGTTATGGAGAGTGCGTCAGGAGAAATTCGTGCCGACCGGATTTCACCGGATTGATCACGAGGGCGTCTCCGGAAACCCGTGCTTCCACGGCACGGCCGTTGTGCGTGAGAGTAAAGTCGCCGGCGGGAGGGCGGGGGAGGAGGATTTCTCCGGACGTATTCGCCGGCAGCACCACTTCGAGACGAAAAAGCTCATTGGGCGTGTTCTCGAACCGGACTTCCACCGGTCCGCGAATGGTCGGAGTTCGGATTGACGCCTCTTTGAGGCCACCGGGTCGTGGCTGAATGCGGATTTTTTGAAACGCCGGCTCGACCGGAACGATTCCCATGATCCGCCGGGTGATCGTGTGGGCGGGCGAAGCGCCCCAGGCGTGGTTCCAAGTCAGGTTTCTCTTGTAGCGCATGTCCCAAGCCTCGGTTGTCATGGTCGATCCGATACGGATCATGTTCATCCAGCTACGGCTGTCTTCCGAGGTGAGCAGGGCGAGCGCGTGCTCCGCCCCGCCGAGCGCGAAGAGGGCGTCCATCAGGTAAGGAGCGCCGTAGGGACTGCACGCCATGCCGCGCGATTGAATAAACTCGAGCAGCCCCGCGTGGTGCTTGGGCGGCGCGAGGCCAAAGGCAACCGGAAACATGTTGGCGTGAAGCGAGCTGTGGTCCACGCCCTCGCCGTCGGTGTAGAGGCCGGTCTCCGGATCGAGCAGCGCGGCGTTGAACGCCCGCTTTACCTTTTCCGCGCGATCCGCGAACCATTTGCCGTCCTCCTCCTTGTCTAACACGCGCGCGATTTTCGACATCAGATCGAGATTCCAATAATGGAAGGCGTTCACCACCGTGTTGATCTCGGAAAACACAAAGCGGTCGGTCTCCCCTTCTATTCGTTCGCTGCCGTGTCCGCTGCGGTGCGTCTCCTCGTTGGCCGGCGTGCCCTGCGGCCAATCCACGATATCCCGGAAGTGTCGTCCCTCGTAATGAATACTGGCGAGAAACTCATCGGTCACCAGGCCGGTGCGCGTGCTGATCAACCCGTCTTCCCGCGCGAGCGCGAGCAACGTCTTCGCCTTCAGTTCATCGTAGTAACGCGCCAGCGAACGGTCGTCGCCGGTTTGCACGAAGTCGGCCCAGGCCATCGGGACGATGTGCAGGTGCCACTCGGTCGGCCAGCTCGGATTGAAAATCAAAAACTCCATGGTGTGGCGACCGATGGCGTATTCGCGGTCCACGCAATAATGGCTGATTTGCTGAATGTAGGCGTCGGCTTCGTACGGCATCCGTTCCCGCGCGCCATCGACATAGAGGGCCAGAAACGGGGTGGCCTTCAACGTGTGCTTCGAAAGTTCCCAGACCTCGTTGAGATTCCCGCTGGACGATGTGAAAAAAGCGGCGTCATCGTCAAAGGGATACAGCAGGGCAAGTTGCCGGACGTCCTCGACACCCAACTCGCCCGGATGGTTTTCAATCTCGGCAAAACGAAACGCCGTCACCTCCGGCTTATGGTCGGCGAGAACCTGGCTGTTTGGATAACTCGAAACTTGGCGGGGCAGTTCCAGCATATGCTCAGAACGGTCCGGATCGAGCAAAAGCTCGGCCCGTTTGTAGGTGATCGAACCGCCGGGGGAGCGGTCCACCCGGTCGCCATCGTCCGCCGCCTTTTCGCCGAGGTGAACAAACAGTGGCCCGGAGATTTCATTGGCCTTCACGCGAAGTTTCAGTGTTCCGAATTTCGCCCTTTCAAAAGTGACGAAATAATTCCCGTCCCGGTTGCGAACCACCGATGCCGGGGCGATTTCGCGATACTCCGGCGTGTGGCGATTCTCCAGAACCTGCTCGTCGGAGCCGCCCCCGTGGCGCGGGACCCACCGGCTCTCGCCCGGCCATTTCCGTTTGCCGCCATCGAAGTCACCGGTGAAAAACCGCTGCCGCGCGCTCCACGGGCCGGGCTTGTCGTCCGCGTCCCACACCCGCACCGTCCACCAGTAGGCGGAATTTGGTTGCAGCGAACTATTCGAATGAACAATTCCGATGGATTGGGAAGACTCGATTTTTCCGGAGTCCCAAACGTCGTCGGCCCCCTCGACGAGTTTTGCTTCGCTGGAAGCGACCAGAATTTGCCAAGCGGTTTGAACCGCGCCCGACCGCGGATCGTCCACGATCCAACTGAAACGCGGCGAATCATTCGTGATCACCGAAAGTTCCGGTTGCGTCAGCAGGTCAACCATCAGGCCTCGCGGCGGGTTCATTTCCATGGCATCGCTGATAGACAAGAGCATCGTCAGAGACAAGCCCGCGGCTATCAGGCGCGCCGCCCGCAATACGGGTTTCAGGCGGAGAACGCCGCACGGCTTCGTTTCCGGTGAAGTGCGCATTCGCAGCAGAATCGTCATGGAAGCGATTATTCCCTTTCCGCAGTGATCGCACAACGCGGAAAACCAGCTGCCTTTGCAATCTTATCCGGAGCCGGTTCAAACGCGAAAGGCACTGGGAAATGCCGTCACACTCCCTTTTTGTCGGGGATCGTCTGTTTTTTTCGATTCAAAATCAATTGTCTTCCCCGGCGCATTCGACATGATCTCCTTTCATGGACAGGCGGGGACAGTTGATTCTCGGGCAGATTTTTGCGGGCAACCACAAATTCTTCCGCCAATGCCAATGCTTTCCCCCCGTCGGCCGGCCCGTTTTTCCTTCTCCAATCATGCGACCGGAAATCCCGTTCATTGGTTCGCCCTCAACTCCGCCCCGGCGGATTCCCTTTCCACACCTTTGACCATGCCAAACTCCACCAAACCAACCACGCGCCGCGATTTTCTGGTTAAAACCGGAATGGCCACGGCCGGACTCTCCATGATGGCAAACCCGTTGAGCGCGCTCAATCGCACGCGGGCCAACGGGGCGAATGAGAAAGTCCGGATGGGCTTTATCGGCGTTGGCAACCGCGGTTCGGCCGTGATGCGGCAATTCATGAACCAGCCCGACTGCGAGGTGGCGGCGCTCTGCGACGTTTACGAGCCCTATGTCACCCGTGACCGCTCCAAAGTGGACCCCCGGTATCTGGAGGAAATCAGTCGCTGGATTCCTCAGATGGGGGAAACGTTTTCCCATCCCGTCGGCCGCCACCATGACTATCGGCGGATGCTGGAAGATGAATCGATCGACGCGGTTTACATCGGCACCCAGGATCATTGGCATGCCCTGCAATGCATCGACGCCCTCAAGGCGGGAAAGGATGTTTTGGTCGAAAAACCGCTGGCCATGAGCGTCCGCGAGGGCCGGGCGATGATCAAGGCTTGGGAAAACAGCGGCCGGGTGGCGGGGGTCTTCTTAAACCGCCGGGGATCCTCCACCTACCAAAAGCTGGCCCGGGAAATTCCCGCCGGGAAAATCGGCAAAGTGACGTATGCCAGCGGCTGGCATGTCTCCAACCACTTTCCCGCCGGGATCGGCAAAGCGAATCCGGAAAATCCGCCGCCGGGTTTTGACTGGGATCTGTGGCTCGGCCCCAAACCGTACCGCCCCTACCAATACAACATCGCTCCCTACCGATTCCGCTGGTGGGCCGAGTATGACAATCAAGTCCTCAACAACGGGGTGCATTTTCTCGACCTGATGCGCTGGATGCTGAATGAAAAAGCGCCGACAACCGTCACCTCTCTTGGGGGCAACTACGTGATCGACGATGACCGGACCATCCCCGACACCCAGCAAACCATTTTCGAGTTTCCATCGGGCGCGCTGATGACCTTCAGCATGCTGGAAGCCAGTTCCCGGGGATTCTCCCCCCAGGGCGTCCTCGAAATGCGGGGCACCCACGGAACCCTTCACGCGGGTGGCTCCAACGATTACAAAATCGTCCCCACCACTCCCGGCCAGTTTCAAACTTGGAACCGGCTCATGGAAGCCGAGGATTACCGGGTGGCCGAGGCTGGCGGAGGAAAACTGGTTGACGGCACCCATGCCGACCCGGGCATCAATATCGTCCGCGATTTTCTGGATTGCGTGAAATCCCGCCGCTCCCCCCTCGTCTCCCTGGAAGAAGGCCATCTTTCGACCAACCTGGCCCATTTGGCCACCATTGCCCTGCAAGTGCGAAAAACACTCGAGTGGGACGCGGAGAACGAAGTTTTCACCAACTGCTCGGAAGCCAACAATCTTTTGCACTACGAATATCGGCACCCGTGGAAATTGGACGTGTGAGGCGGGTCCGAAATAGCCATATCTCCCGCTGAGGCGCGGAGGCGCTGAGAATTGAAAACCAAAACCAAACCTCTGCGCCACCGCTCCTCCGCGGGAATAATCCACTTCATTGCGTTCCAATAACCGGAACCTGTTTTCTGCAAGATCCAGTACCCGGAAACGAGACGGGCGCGCGCCGATCAGGGTTCGGGCGGGATCACCAGGACGCCCCAGGTCCCGAGGGATACCGTCTCTCCGGTTTCCACCGTTTTTTGATACACTGAACAGACATTGGCCGGGCGGTTGGAGTGCTCAAACAGCAGAAACTCCGGGATGCGGGCCTTTTCAAAACCTTCGGCCGTCAGGTCGTCGTGCAGGCTGTGCCGGTTGCGCCCGTCCGACGGGGTGAGAACCCAGACGAGGCCGCCGCGGGTCGCGGTGGCGCGGGTTTCCCCCAAGGGGCCGCGCAGGAAACGGCTTCCTTTTAAGGTGTCGGGCAATTCCGGCAGGGAGTATTGGCGGTCGCTGAACAACCGGGTCCCGGCTTCCAGTTGGGCGATTTCTCCCTCTTCGCTTTGCCACGCCGCCGCCGCGCCTGTTCGCACGGGCTCTCCGTCGCGGTTTTCCTCCAAGTCGAGCGCTTGAAGGGGCCGCTGGCCGGTAGCCTTGTTGACCAATTGGCGCAAGCGCGTACCGGGATGGTCCGGATCGTTCCGCAGCACGGCTTCTTCCGTGAACCGGGCGGTCAGGATTTCACGGTGGCCCCGGCGGCTGAAATCATAAATGATGTGAATCCGGCCTTCGGGGTCCTGAAAGCCGTCCGGATAACTGACGCCCTCACGCTCGTCGAGCAGCAGGCCGCCCCGCCAGGTTTCCCCGTCGTCCTGGGAAACAAACGCCATCAAATGGGATCGCTTTGCCGGTCTTTCGTCGATCTCGCCGTGTTTTACCAACACCAGGTTGCCCGATTGCAGCCTCCGTATGAAAAACCGCGACACCAGGTGTTGAACCGGCGAAGGGTTCAGTTCCGACCAGGTTTTGCCGCCGTCGCGGGAGACCGCCTCGCCAATACCATACCGGGTGCGCACTCCCATCCAAAGGGATCCGTCCCCTCGCTGCACAAACATGTGCTCATCGTATTGGCGGTGTTCCACCGGGACATAAACGGAGCCAAGGGATTCGAAGGTTTTTCCCCCGTCACGGCTGATCACGGTTCCGGCGGTGGCGGCGCCGGGCGTTCGCAGTCGGCGGCCCTCCCAGTCGGAAATCGGCAAAAGCCACTCCCCGGCGGCGTTGACGGTCGGTTTGTTCATCATCACGCCGGGTCCGATGGGAAACGGTTTTTGCCAGACCGGATGTTCGTCGCCGGGATTCTCCGTGACCATCGCCCAGGTTTTGGCGTCGATCCCATGGGAGACCGCCTGCGCCCAGAAAATCCATAGCCGCCCCTGGGGATCGGTCCAGACCACCGGGTCGAAACACCGCACCGGGGCGGGCGTGTCGATCATGAGCCGCACCCCGCTCCAGGTTTCCCCGCCGTCGCCGCTGGTGGCCGCCATGACCACGTTGTTTTCATCCTCCCCCTCGCCGCCGCCATACCAGACCGCCCAATGCCGGCCGTTGGCCGCGTCCAAACCGGGGATGCCTTGAAACAAACGGTTTTCGTCGGAGAGGTGGTCCGGAAAATGAATCATCACCCGGGGAGAGTCGGCGGGTGAAATGGCGGCGGGGGTCCGCGCGGCCGGAAGCAGGGTCAGGGCGGTGGCAAGGAGGAAAAAACAACGCATGATAACGCCAGTTTTGGTGTTTCAACGAATGAATGCAAAACGTTTTCCGCCGTGCTTTGGGAGCGCCGTGCTGAAGCCGGCGAATCGAGGCTACGGCGTAACCGCTTGCAAACCGCATGCCGCCCGGTGAACCTTGGCGCTCCCCTTGCAACCGTATGCCGCAGAGAAGAGGAGCGCCAGCCTTCAGGCGGCGAAGCTACGGCGTAACCGCTTACAACCGCATGTCGCCCGGTGAACCTGGGCGCTCCCCTTGCAACCGCATCCCGCAGAGAAAAGGAGCGCCAGCCTTCAGGCGGCGAAGCGACGCCAAGCTTGATGCACGGTGCTGCTTGTCGGCGAATCGCGCAGGCTTGTCTTGGCGGAGAACTAACGGGTTGCCATGCTGAACAGGCGGGG
>PXDC01000006.1 GCA_003565135.1 Verrucomicrobiota bacterium | reverse complement strand
TGTTTTTTTCGCTTTTTTTGGCGGAATGATCTGCTAGGTTGACGAGTCCGCCGGTTTCCGCCGGCGAGGCCGGGGCCGGCCGCCACAGGAACGGGGGCGCCGGTAATTTGAGATTCAAGGTCATGACCAACGAAATAGAAACTACAGCCGTATATTCCAAGGAGAATCCCTTTCTTTCATCCATTCTGGAAAACCGGCGATTGAACAAAGCGGGATCGGAGAAGGATACCCGCCACATTGCCGTGGATATGTCCGGGAGCGGTATCACGTACGAAGTGGGCGACTCGCTGGCGATTTTCCCGTCCAATGACGGCCGGGCGGTGGAGGAATTGCTGTCCCTTCTGCCATTCGACGGGGACGAAGCGGTTCAGTTGCCGAAAGAGGAGAAACCGATTCCGGTGAGGGAGGCCCTGACACGGGGACTCAGTATCACCATGCAACCCCGTAAATTCCTCCAGGCGATGGCGGAACGCGCGACCGGGTCCGCCGAACGCGAACGCCTGGAGGCCTTGTTGCAGCCGGAGGCGCGGGCCGAGCTCACCGAGTACCTGAAAAACCGTGAATGTGTCGACCTGCTCGAGGATTTCCCCGGCGTGCGTTTCAGCGGGCCGCAGGATTTTGTCGACCAACTGAAGCGGATGGTGCCGCGGCTTTATTCGATCGCTTCGTCACCGGTGCTGTTTCCGGAAGAGGTGCACCTCACCGTAGCCGTGGTGCGCTATCAGACGAATAACCGGGACCGGGTCGGCGTTTGTTCCACCTACCTGGCCGACCGGGTGGAGAAGGGGGTGAACGAGGTGCCCGTGTTCCTGGCGAAATCGCATTTCGGCCTGCCCGAGGACCCCGACCGCGACATCATCATGGTGGGTCCCGGGACCGGGATCGCCCCTTTCCGCGCCTTTCTCCAGGAACGTGCGGCGGGTGAAGGCAAAGGAAAAAACTGGCTCTTTTTCGGCGATCAACGCCGGGAGTACGATTACCTTTACGGCGATGAGTTGGAGCGTTACCGCGCGGAGGGAAATCTCGAGCGGTTGAGCCTGGCCTTCTCCCGCGACCAGGAAACCAAGATCTACGTGCAGCACCGGATGCTGGAGGAGGCGGAAGCGCTGTGGGAGTGGATACGGGATGGGGCCTTTTTCTACGTCTGCGGCGATGCGCACCGCATGGCCAAGGATGTGGACGCGGCCCTGCAGCGGATCGTCCGCGAGCAGGGGGGCATGAGCGAGGAGGAGGCGGCCAACTACGTCAAATTGATGCGCAAGGAGAAGCGCTACCAACGGGACGTTTATTGAAGCGGGTTTACCGGATTCCTCAGGCCGTCACCAGGACTTCCTCGTCGAGCCTTTTGCGAATGGTTTCGGCGAGTTTGTTCGGGTCGAAGGGCTTTTGCAGGTAGTTGTAACCTTCCTGGAGAGTGAGTTCTTTTCCCACGACGCCGGCGCTGTAGCCGCTGGTGAATATGACTTTCAGGTCGGGTCGGTCACCGAGCAGCTTTTGCGCCAGCTGGCTGCCGTTCACGCCGTCGGGCATAACGATGTCGGTCAGGAGGAGATCGATCTCGGATTGCCGGTCCTTCCAGATCTCCAGAGCGATGACTCCGGATTCGGCCTCGATTATGGTATACCCGAGGTCGGTCAGGATCGATTTGACGAGGTCTCTCAGCACCGGTTCGTCTTCCGCGAAGAGAATGGTCTCTCCGCCTCCGGTAATCTCCGATCGGCTGGGCTCGACCGGTTTTTCCCGGTTCCGGGAATCGATCACCGGTATATAAATCTCGAATACGGTGCCTTTCCCGACCCGGCTGGTCACCTCGGTCCAGCCTTTGTGCTGCTTGACGATTCCGTAGACGGTGGAAAGGCCGAGACCCGAACCTTTGCCGACGCCCTTGGTGGTGAAAAACGGTTCGAAGATCTTGGGCAGCACCTCGGGCTCGATGCCGCAACCGGTGTCGCGGACGGTCAGGCGGACGAAACGGCCCGCGTAGGCTTCCGGGTGTCGCGTGCTTCCCTGGCGGCCGACGATTGCGGTCGCCGTCTGGATGGTGAGCGTTCCGCCCGTCGGCATGGCGTCCCGGGCGTTGACCGTGAGATTGAAGATGATCTGCTCCATCATACCCGAGTCGGCCTGGATCGGGGGCAGATTGGTCGCGGAAACGAGTTGAAGCTTGATGTCCTCGCTGAGGATTCGTCCCAGCATCCGCGAGAGATTCTGGATAACGTCGTTCAAGTCGGTCGGTTGCGGGTGGATGACCTGTTTGCTGCTGAAGACCAGCAACTGGCGGGAGAGGTTGCTGGCGTGTTCGGTCGCCAGGCAGATCTGTTCCGCCGATTTTTTCCTGACTTCTTCCGGGCGGTTGGGCGAGCGAAGCAATGCGGCGTGCCCCTGGATTACGGTGAGGATGTTGTTGAAATCGTGCGCGATTCCGGCCGCCAACTGCCCGATGGAGTCGAGTTTTTGCGACTGTCGCACCTGGGCTTCGAGGTTCTTGCGGTCGGTGACGTCCCGGCCCACGGCCTGGTGTTCGAACAGGCGCCCGTAGTTGTCGAAGATCGCCCGGTTGGTCCATTGATGCCAGCGGACCGATTCGTCGGGGAGTTTCATTTTGTACTCGAACGTGGCGATCGGGTTGTCCGGGGTCAGGTTCCGGATCAACGTCGACGGTTTCGAGTCCTCGCCGTCGCCCAGGGGAAAGAAGCGGCGCCCGAGGAGGGATTTGGACGTTTCGGAAAGAAAATCGCAGTAGGCGCTGTTGACGAACGTCAGGTACCCGTCCGGGAGGTACCGGCAGACCAGGTCCGTCTGATCCTCAACGATGGCGCGGTAGCGTGCGTCGACCTTTTGCAGGGATTGGGCCATCTGCTCAATCTGTCGCGCTATCCCGAAAATTTCGTTGGCGCCGTCGCGGGGATCCTCGAATTCTCCCGCGCCGGCGGGAACCCCCGGCCCGGTTGTGTCGACTTTTTCCGCCAGCATCCGCAGGCTCCGGTTGGTGTTGCGGTCCCAGATGTAGCCGCTCAGGACCAGCAGGACACACCCGATCAAGGACAGGGCCACGATGTGGAACAGGTTGCCCAGCTGGGCGGCGAGTGTGCCCTCCAGGATCAAAAAGGCGAGACTGGTGAGGATCACGAAGATCAGGGAAAAGATCAGGAGGGACTTATGTCGGGAGTTCATGATTGCGTGAACGGCGTGGGACTTCGTGGATCGATGGCGCTGCGCAATCAGGGAACGGGGGAATTTCCAAATAGCGGCCCGCCGGTTTTGCTAGGTGATTCCATTAATATTTCCTAGGTAAAGGCACATTGGGTAAAATGTAAAGCGGATACCGCCGGAGTCGACGACTTCAGCGCGGAGGGTGCCGGCACAGGCCACAATCGAGGCGGCGTCTTGCTTAACCGGGGGCCGGTGGCCAACCTCGCGATTCGGCCGCCCGGTTCCGGGGAAGGGATGGGGGCGGGAACGGGCCCCCGGCCGGTCACGGGAGCGCGCAAATGGCCTCTCGAACGTTCTCGGATGCTTCTTTTCCCAGGAGCTCTTCGATCAGTCGAAGACCGAAGGCCAGTGCCGTTCCCGCCCCCCGTGAGGTTATGATATTGCCGTCGCCGACCACGGTTTGATCGGCGAGAATCGACGGCAACTCGTCACGGACCGAGAAGTGTGCGGTGTAGCGCCGGCCCTGCAGGAGTCCGGCGTCGTGGAGCAGCGTGGGGCCGGCGCAAATCGCTCCCACGAGTCTTCCGGCCGCGGCGTGTTTTTGCAGGCAGGTCAGGATGGCCGGGTCTTTGCGGAGGTGCCGGATCCCGGGACCTCCCGGTATAATCAACAGATCGTAGGATTTTTCCGCCGCGTCCTTGAACAGCTCCTCCGCCACCACCTGGATCCCCGTCTTGCCGGTAACAAACTTGTTCTCGTGGTGCGCGGCGACGGTGCAGGTGATCCCGGCCCGCCGAAGCAGATCCACCGGTGCGAGTGCTTCGATTTCTTCAAACCCTTCGGAAAGAATGACCAGCGCCGTTTTCATGGGGGAGGAGTGTAAAACCTGCCGGGAGAAACCCAAGGGAAAACGGCGGCTTTTGATTTTTTCCCGTGCCGCTGCGTTATTTCTGGAACCGGGGGGCGTCTTTGGCCTAACGTTTCAATGACAATGAAGGACGTTTTCCCGGAACGAGGGGGAACCATGACGGTTCTGGGTGCCGGCTACGTCGGCGGCCGGCTCGTGCGTCAGGCGGTGGGGCGCGGCCTGCGGGTCACCGCCTTGACCCGCAACCGGTCGGTTGCCGACCGGTTGAAGGATCTGGGTGGCGTCGACGTTGTCTGCGGTTTGCTGGAGGACGACGCCTGGCATTCCCGGATTCCGCCCGACCAGGACCTGGTGGTCAACTGCGTGGGCGCGGGCGGCGGCGGTCTGGCCGGGTACCGGCGTTCCTACCTGGAGGGTCAGGAGTCGATCAATCGCTGGCTGGCGGGCGGCCGTGTGCGCGTTTTGATTTATACCGGAAGTATCGGGGTCTACCCTCAGGACGACGGGTCCCGGGTCGATGAAACCGCTCCGGCGGGTGGGCATTCGGAATTTGCCGACGTGCTGCTTGAGGCGGAACGTCGAGTCCTGGAGGCCGGCGGTCCGGACCTGCGCCGCTTTATCCTGCGTCTGGCCGGCATTTACGGTCCCGGGCGCCACTTCCTGTTGGATCGGCTTCGCGCGGGGGAGCCGATTCCGGGCGACCCTGGCGCGGTGATGAATGCGGTTCACCTCGACGACATCTGCGGGGCCGTGTGGTCGGCGGCGGCGGGTGCTCGACCGGGGAGTGACGGCGTCTACAACGTGGTGGACGATCTGCCGGCCACGCGCCGGGAGGTGGCCGGGTGGCTGGCTTCGCGACTGGGATTGCCGGAACCGGTTTTCGATCCGTCGGTATCGGGCCCGCGTGGACGTCGGGCGCGTTCCCGCCACCGCCGGATAGCCAACGAAAAAATAAAAGCCACGTTCGGGTGGACGCCCCGGTTTCCGACTTACCGCGAAGGCTACACGGCCATCCTGAAAACCGGGGACGCCACCGGTCCGGTCAGGTCAGCGCCGTCTTGATGCCTTCCGCTTTGACCATGATAGCGAGGCGATCGGTGTTGCGGCTGAAGGGTTGAACCCTCTCGCTTCCGGGACCGAGGGCGAAACCTTCGACGCAGTCGCCGGTATGGGGGGGCAGGCCCGGTCCATGTCGGTGTCGTTGGTCACGATATGCCCGATGATGGCGTTGACACCGTTCATGCGGCGGCAGGCGGCGCGGTATTCGCGACAGATTGGCTTGACCGGACGGTCTGGATGGCGGAGTTTCGGGTTGGCATTATCCTTCAGAATTCAACCCGTATCGGAGTTCGGCATTATGGCAGGTGTAGGTAAATTGATGAAACAGGCGCAAAAAATGCAGCGCCAAATAGAATCGCTGCAGACGGAGCTGGCGCAAAAGGAATTCGAGATTTCCAGCGGCGGCGGCGCAGTGGTGGTGAGGATCAACGGGGCGGGCGAGTTTCTGTCCGTGGCCATCGACGACGAATTTCTCAAGGAAGACAAGGACGTGGTCGAGCAGACCCTTCTTTCCGCCGTCCGCGACGCGGCGGCAAAGTCCAAGGAATACAACGAGGCGGAGATGCAGAAAGTGACCTCCGGCTTCAGTATGCCGGGGATGTTTTAGGACGGACCGCCCAGCCGATGGCATCCGCATTTGAAGACCTGCAAAAGAAGTTGAAGCAATTGCCCGGGCTGGGATTCCGTTCCGCCGAACGCCTGGCATTGCATCTCCTGGTGGAGCGACCGGAGCGCTTGTCGGAGTTGGTCGAGGCCCTGCGACGCGCCGCTTCGGAAGTCCGCCGATGCACCGTTTGCGGGGGACTGGCCGAGGGGGAAATCTGCGGGGTCTGTGCCGATCCCCAACGTGACCGTCGGGTTCTCTGCGTGGTTGAGCAGGTCCTCGACCAGGCCGCCCTGGAACGTTCGTCCGCCCACCGGGGACTCTATCACGTGCTGCACGGAAAACTGTCCCCGATCAACAACGTGGGGCCGGACGAACTGAATCTCCCGTCGCTGTCGCGGCGCCTCGAAGCGGGCGAGGTCCGCGAACTGGTTCTGGCCCTGCCCAACGATGTCGAGGGCGAGGCCACCTGTCATTACATCACGGAGAACCTGGTGCCCCGGGAGGTTGCCGTCACGCGTATCGGTTTCGGGCTGCCGAGTGGGGGCGGTGTCTTTTACGCCGATCCCGTGACCCTGAAAAGTGCGCTGGAAAGCCGGAGGCGCTACGAGTAATTTACGCTTTTTTAAAGGTTTCGGCAGCTTTTATCGTTGCGTGCCGACCGGTAGGTGAAGGTAAAATCAGGGGGTAATTGCCTATCCCGCTACGGTCCCGTGAAGCCGGTGCCGTCGCGCGAACCTGAACAGTAACTGCAATCTACCATGAATAAAAAACTGACATCACTGATGCTCGCATCGGCCCTGGGTTGCTCCGCCCTGCAGGCCCAGGAAACTATCGTCACCACGGAAGTCGGATTTGCCTCGGAGTACGTTTTCCGCGGTGTCAAGGAAGCCGGACCGACCATTATGCCCTCGGTGGAAATCCAGTCCGCCGGCGGCGCCGCGGGCGATCTGTACCTGGGAGGCTGGGCGTCGACCCCGGCCCGGCAAGGTGAAGGCCTCAACAACGGCGAGAACGAAGTCAATGTCTACGCCGGTTTCGACGCCGAGTTACAACACGGGCTATTCCTCGACCTGGGCACGGTGTATTATCATTTTCCCCGTCCCGGATCCCGGGAAGACACGGTGGAGCCCTACCTCGGTCTGCGTTATGAGCAGATTGCCGATTCGGCCTTCACCGCCGGAACGTATCTTTATTACGATATCGACAAGAGTTTCACGGTGGAAGCCCTGCTCGAATACAGCGTGCCGTTCGAGGGTGGAATTCCGGCCTCGCTCGATCTGGGCGGTTTCGCCGGGTACGTAGACGAGGACCGGCTCGCTGAGGAGGACCTCCTCTATTACGGTCTTTACGCGAAGGTGCCCTACCGCTTGAACGACGTGACGACGTTCACTGCCGGTGTTCGCTATGAAGGTCGGCGCGACTGGGAGGTCGACGGCCTGGAAGAGGACCGCGATTTCCTTTTCTGGACCGCCGCGTTTACCATGTCCTTCTGATTTCCGGACATTCCTGTTTTGCAAAGGCCCGC
>PXDC01000361.1 GCA_003565135.1 Verrucomicrobiota bacterium | reverse complement strand
TTCTTCGGTCATGCCGGGGGCGCCTACACCGGGGCGGTCAAAGCGCGGGCGGGACTCTTCGACGAAGCCGACGGGGGGACCTTGTTCCTGGACGAAGTGGCCGAACTGCCGGCCGTTATGCAGGCGAAACTTCTGCGGGTCCTCCAGGACGGCCGCATTCGGCCGGTCGGGGCCAACCGGGAGCACCGGGTCGATGTTCGGGTGGTGGCGGCGACCAATCGCGATTTGGAGGAGGAGATGCGTCAGGAACGTTTCCGGGAGGATCTTTATTACCGCATGGACGCCTTTTCGGTTTACGTTCCGGCCCTGAGGGAGCGGGGCGACGATCTCGACCTCCTGGCCGCGTATTTCCTTTCTCATTACGCATTGAGGGAAGGGCGCCGCGTGGAGGGATTTACCCACGAAGCGCTGGAATGCCTTCGCCATTACGGTTTCCCGGGCAACATCCGCGAGTTGCAGAACATCGTGCACCGCGCGGTGGTGTTCTGCCGAGGCCGGGCCGTCGATGTGACGGACCTGCCCGAGCGGTTGAGGAAGCGGCGCCCGGCTTCCGGCAGCGGGGAAGGCGAAGCGCTCTTTGCGGAAAAGGCGCTGTTACCCGTCCAGGGTCCGTACCCCTCCATGGAGGAAATGAAGGTCCGGTACACCCGGTACCTCCTGGAAAAAATGGACGGCAACAAGCGCCGCACGGCCGCGTTGCTGGGGATCGGGCGGAAAACGCTTTACCGCTATATCCAGGACTGACCGCAGGAGCGGCGCCCGGGGTGTGGGGTTGGGGTCTGGGGTGACATGTGTCATCCGGAGACATGGCGGTTTCGGGGAGACGCATGGGGGGTGTTGTTGTGTAAAAGCCTGGAATTAAGTCTCTTCAATAGAATTTTCCGGAAAAATGTTTAGGCCGGACCGCCGTTGGCATGGGGTCTGCAACAGGGGAGGTGTTCTGAAACACAAACCATAAAGGAGGAGTGAATGATCATGCAGACGACACATGGGAATCGGATGGTATGGAGTATAACGGCGGCGGGTGCCTTGTTGCTGTCGCCGCTGACGGCGCAGGATTCGGAGTGGGATATCCCGGAGGATGCCTCTCCCGATGAAGCGCCCGGGTTGGAGTCGGTCGAGGTGCTGGTTGATGACATTCGTGCCCGCGGCGAATTTAATGAGATCAGCTACATCCTCGAAGCGGTCGATCTTGGCAACCTGGTGGAAGAGGGAGAGGCTTACACGTTCCTTCTTCCCGACGACGAAGCGTTTGCCGGGCTCAATGACACGGATGGCCTCATACTGACCGAGTCGGCCGGCGCCCAGGAACTGGAGGCCTTCCTCAAAGGCCACATCGTCGAGGGGGCCCACACGGCGGAGGCATTGCGCAACGGGCCCGTCCGGACTCTGGCCGGACACGAGATCGAAGGATCCCGTGATTTCCTGCTCCGCACCGTGGTGTCGCCGGTGGATGCCAACGGCGACGCGATCGGCGAGGATGCCAGGCTGGTGAATGCCGACATGGAAATAGCCGGCGTCATGGTCCACGCCGTCAACAAGGTGTGGTACGACGGAGAAATGGACGACGCTTACGCGGACCCGCGACCGGACGAGGAAGCCGTCGACGAACACGACGGGCCGGAACCGGGGACGGATTACCCGGAAGCGGATGCGGACGAGGACCCTGTCCGGTAACGGACCGGGACGCGGACCCGCGAAAACAGATAAGGGGCGTCGCTGTTGACAACGGCGGCGCCTCCTTTTATCTGAAAGTGGGATGATTCGTGCTTCCGGGGTGCTTCTGTTGTTGTTTACGTTGTCGGGCATTTCCGTTGCTGCGGAAGAGACGGCTTCCCACGCCTTTCCCCCCGAGGTGCAGAGTCGTCTGCAGGAGGTCCTCGACGAATTGCGGGCGGTGGAGGAGAAGATGCGGCCGGTTCGTGAGCGGGTGGAACGCGGGGATGAACTGACCGCGACCCGGGAGGCGATCGACCGCGACGTCCTTGCGGCGGTGGAGGAGCGGTCCGATGAGGGCGCCGCCCTGGCGGCCCGCCGGCGGGCGCTGCAACAGCGGCTGGATGGGAATGGGCCGGATGGAAATGATTCGGGCGACACCACGGCCCTGCGTTCCGAGTTGGAGGAGGTGCGTAAGGCGTTGCGGCCGTTGATTCGCGAGGTGCGGGAGACGCCGGACATGAGCGACCGGATTGCCCGCTACGAGGAACAGGTCGAGCGGGCCATGGTGGAAGCGGCTCCGGAGATCCGCGAGGCCATCGCGCGGCGCAAGGCCCTGCACGTACAATTTCACCGGTTGCAGCGGGAAGCCCTGGAGGGCATCCGCGATCGCAGCGCGTCGGAGGCATCTTCCGAAGCTAAGGAAGACGAAGAGGTGCCGTGGGTTTTTCCCCCGTTCCGGCGCCGTTAGGGCTCGCGGAAAGGGGCGGTTGCGAAGGCGGGACACGGATCCGTTTTTTTTGCTGTATTTTGAGAAAATATACTAATATAATTATGTGATTATTAGTAAACGTCCGGGGTCTTGGGCGGACGGAAAATTAGAGCATGAAAACGGAAAAAAAATCCCAACGTCCCGTTATGCCGGAAGGGTTTCTGGAGCGGGTGGCGCAACGTTTCAAGGTTCTCGGGGAACCGGCGCGGCTCAAGCTGGTGCACACCCTCATGGAGGGCGAGAAATCGGTCGGGGGGCTGGTGGAGGAAACGGGTTTGAATCAGGCCAACGCCTCCCGCCACCTCCACAGCCTCGTCCAGGCGGGAATTGTGGCGCGGCGCAAGGAGGGTAATTTTGTTTATTACCGGGTGGCGGACGCCACCGTTTTCGACCTGTGTGAATCGGTTTGCCGCAGTCTGCGCACCCGGCACGAACAGGAGTCGAACCTCTTTCAGGGATAAGCAGGGCCCGTCCGGGCCGCCTTAAAACGGGGCGACCCGGACGGTTTCGGTCCGGGTCGCGCGAAGAAAACGGGTTTCCGCCCCCGCCGGCGCGGGTTTGCCGTCAGGGCTGGGTGGGTTCCGGCGCCGGTTGCTGCTGTTGCTGCATTTGTTGTTGCATCTGCTGCTGCATCTGCTGCTGCATTTGCTCCTGCTGCATTTGCTGCTGCTGGCGTTCGAGGTCATCCAGCGTCTGACGCTGTTCCTCCGTGAATACGCCGTCCACCCGGGACTGGAGAATGAGTGAGAGGGCGGTGATCTCGCCGGTCAATTCACCGAAGCGCGTGGCGCCGGCCCGGAGCTCGGTCTCGTCGAAATCGGCTCCGGAGAGGGCGTGCAGCTCTTCCTGGACCGTGCGGACCTCGGCCTGCAGTTCTTCGATCTGGGGACCGATTTCGTCGATCAAATCGCGGATCTCGGTTTCCTGCTCGGGGCTGAGCCCCACGATCTGGGAGAGTTGGTCGACCTCGTCGGGTTGTTCCTGGGGCGGCGGCATCTGGGCCGAGGCGGACAGGGAAATCCCCAGCGCCAAGGCGGCGGCGGAAAGGAAAGAAACGAATGTTTTTGCTGGTATCATGGATGGTTGGGGGCGGTCGCGCCGCCGATCGGTCTGGGTTGGCCCGGCTGAGAACAGCGGGCTTTGGTGTACGAGCCGCCGTCACCGGCGGATAGACTTTTGTGATGGACATCAATGCGCCGGCGAGCGGCGATTCGTCGTTTGAAACCCCAACCTACCGGCCGGCGGGGGAAACCGTCAAGCCGGGTCTGAAAATCCCGGGTTCGGCGTCTTGCCGGCGTTTTACGCCGGCGGACGTTCCACCCGCCGGCGCTTGAGGTGGATGGCGGCCGCGAGCAGCAGGAAGAGGCCGGCGGCGATCAAACCGCCGGTGCCGAAGCGGTCGAAGAGCATGTAGAGGCTGGAGGGGACGATAATGAGGAGGGCGGCGCCCATAAATGCGTTCCAGGCCACGCGGCGCCCGCCCCGCGGCATTTCGTTCCCCAGCAGGGTCTTCTGATTCATCAGGGCGAAGAATGAGATGTAGGCGAGAGGGATCAGGAGAAAGGCGAACACGGAGACGGGCACCACCAGCCAGGGGGCGGCCGCCGTCCAGAAGAATGGGGCGAACACCCCCGTGACGGGGAAGAGGGTGCCGATCCGGAACCACTTTCCGTCGTGTGGTTTGCCGAGAAATTCGCAGAATCCGATTCCGGAGATCACCATGAGCAGGGTGATGCTGGAAAAGGTCATGCCCAGGACCCCCAGCCCGAAAATGACCTGGGCGAAGAACCGGCCCAGCAGCGGTTCGAGGGCCAGGGCGAGATCGAAGTTGTCCCGCCGGACCAGGGTGGCCGCGAGGTAGCGGTCGTGCGGGGTGGTGGTGGCGATGAGCGCGTCGACCCGGCTCTCGTAGGCGTCCGATCCATCCGGGCCGGCGGCGAGGGTTTCGAGTTCCAGGCGGGTGTCGGCCGCATCGTCCGCCTCCATGGCGAGCAGGGCCCGTTCGGTGAGGAGGTCGCGGTAGGGGTTGGTCTGGCGTCCGGTGGCCCGCACGTCCCCGGGCACCTCACGGGCGATCTCGCCCAGGTCCTCCTCGACCGCGGCCATTTCCGCAGGGTCCATCAGGCCCGCCTGCGGCACCCGGTGAAACTGGCTGGCGGCGGCAACGATGACGCAACTGGTGGCGATGAGAAAAGGAATCAGCATTCCGGTTGCGAGATCGAATTTGACGAATCCCCGGAATTCCTTGCCCCAGTGCCGGCGCAGCAGGGAGTAGCCGAAGAGGAAGGTCATGTTGATCCCGACCGCGGTGGCGGCGGTGGCGACGATCACGTTGCGCTGGTCCCCGACAATGATGGCCTCCCAGTATCCGGCGAATTCCGGCGGCAGGTTCCCGAGCAGGGCCTGAAATCCCTCGGCCGGGCGCTGGATCATCGCCGGGTTGGGGATGAATCCGCGGAAGATTTCCGCCCAGTCGAGCATGCCGGGCTCCCGGGCCAGGCGGATGACCACGCCGATGAAGGCAAGCACGATGAAGGCGACCATCAGTTTGATCGTCAGTTCGAACAGTTTGACCCCGATGCCCGCCCGGCCGTAATTCCAGGCCACCGCCAGGGCGATGCTGAAGACCAGTAACACCAGGACCAGATTGCTGGCCGTTTCCGGCAGAAGGCCCCCTTCGCCGAATACCCCCGGCAGCAGATTCTGCTGGAAAACGCCCAGGGCGAGGGTGTATTGCGGCATGACCCACACCATGTTGGCGATAAACGCCGCCACGGCCCAGCCCCATCCGAAGACGGGATTCACCTCCGTGTTGATGGCCTCGAACGGACTCCGGCCGGTCGACAGCGTTACGTAGGCGATGGCGCAGAGCATGATAATGCCGATGGCCATGGCCATCGGCTGCACCCAAAGCATGCTGGTGCCCGCCAGGACGCCGAGGTAGAGGCTGCCCGCCAGCGTTCCCCCGCCCAGCGTGATTGCGCTTTGCAGGTAGCCGGGACCGGAAAGGGCCAGGTAGGTCCGGTATTTCGTCCATCCGCCGGCGGCGTCGGCCTCGCGCAGAATTTCCCGTTCGGAACGGGCGGGGCCGGTGCTGTTCGGGGGCTCGGGTTCGGTTTCGGAGGGCATGTCGGGAATTTCGGGTTGGGTGTTCAGGGATTCGGTGTCGGCCGGTGGCGGGCGTTTCCCGGTCGCCACCGGTCCGATCGTGTTGCCGCGAACGGTGCGGCGGCTCCGCCGCGCCCGTTCGGGCCGGACGGTTTCATTCCGGGGCCTCGCGCGCGAAGGCTTCGAAGCGTTCCGCCACCCCGGCTTCATCGGCCCGGCCGCGGTGAATGAAGAGGCGGTAGCGCAAATCGAGCGATTCCCCGGGCGCGAGCACGTGGTCGCTTTCCCCCGGCCAGGCGGCTCCCAGAAAACCGTAGGGACGCAGCGTCCAGTTGCGGGCCGGAAAGTCGGGATTCGCCGGGTGCTGGAAAAGCGCGACACCGGTGTGGGGCCGGCCGTCGGCGGGCCGGCTGGAATGGTCGGCCCAGGGACTCGGCGGATCGATGGCGTTGGCGTTGCCCTCCAGGATTCCTTCCGCCGTGGTGATGACGACGTCCGGACGGTCGCCGTCCAGCCGGATATTCATCCCGCCGTAGGCGGCGTCGGCGCCGCGGAGGGTGATCGGTTCCCCGGCGAGGTTGGCGACGGTGGCGTGAATGTCGATCGTCCGGCCGTCCGCGTCCGCCGCGTGCACCCGGTACCGCAGGCGGGCCCGCGCCACGGCGCGCCCGTCGTCCAGGACCCAGAGCTGGCTCGCCTCGAACGAGGCGGAGGTGTCCGTGATTTCCCGCTGTCCCCATTCCTTGAATACGGGCCGGATTCCCCGCATGTGCCAGACGTCGACCTGCTTTTCCGCCACCGTTATCCGCGGCCAGGCGAGAAAAACCCCGCGGTGGTGAGGGTGGTCCGCGGGAAAATCGTCGGTCAGGGGAACACCGTCCGGGTCGTAGAGGGGATGGATATAGCTGCTGCGGGCCACGCCTTCGCGGCCGGCCGGCGGTTCGATCTCTCCAAAGTTAAAAACCAGGACGGGATCGCCGTCGTCGGCGAGCCGCAGGCGCCCGTCGGATTCCTCGAAGGTGAAATCGGCGCGGAGAATGCCGGCGGAGAGGAGTAATGCGGCGAGGGCGCAGCGGTGGAAGGGGAGATTCATGGGAGGCCGGATTCAGATTTTCCAGGGATCCCGGTAAGGCGCTTCGAGCATGGCGTTGGCGTCGTCGTCGTCGATGAATCGTTCCCGCCGGGGGTCCCAGCGTACTTTTCGGCCCAGTTTCATGGCGGTGTGGGTTACGACGCAGACATTGTTCGAGCGATGCCCCACCTCTACCGGGCAGACGGGGTCTTCGCGGGTTCTCATGCACTGGAGGAAGTCCCGCATGTGATTGTCGCTTTGATACAGGCGGGTTGGCCCCTGGTCGTCTGGACGAAGCTGAGGAACTGTTCAACGTAAAGATTGCCTGGGAACAGCGTAACCCTTGGGCTGAGTTGGGCCCTGTCACCATGCAGAGAGCCCTCAGCGGCGACGCAACCCATGACTGGGTGCGGGTACAAAACTTGTTCGCAGTATGGCCCCTGATGCTTGAAGGGTTCCTCTATCCCATTGGAGAAACGCTGCCGCCAGAGTACTACGAGCAGCTCTACCCACAAGATCGCGGTTCTATTGAAGGAATGGCCTACAAAGGCCAAACCTACGGTTTTGGCAGCACATACGGCCAATGGTCGCGTATGGTGCAGGTGGCTGTCTTCAATCAGAATATCTTTGAAGAAGCTGGACTGCCTATCCCTTAT